>DAOMZC010000076.1:0-13834 GCA_035437965.1 Pseudomonadota bacterium | reverse complement strand
GAGCGCCGCGGTGGACGCGGTGGAAGTTGGGCCGGCGGCCGCCCAGCGCATCGCCGAACCCGCGCAGCTCGCTCAGCTCGGCCTCGAACAGCTCCTCGCCGGCGTTGAAGTGGGCCTCGATGGGGTCGAGGTCCTTCTCCTGCCGGACCGAGCGATAGCGGGGCATGAGCTCCTCGGCCAGCTCCCCGGGCTCCAGCGCCAGGCCCCAGCGGGCGGCGCGCTTGAGCGCGTGGTTGTCGAGGACCTCGACGAGGTAGTGCTGAAGCTCCAGGCTCTGGACGAGCGGCACGCCGGGGGCGTTGTTGAGCCCCGGACCGGCCGCGAGGGCGAGCTTGCGGTCGCCCGCGGCCGGTCGCGGCGGGGTGAGCGCGCTGCCCGGCCGACACCCCGCGCCAAGGCACAGGAGCGCCAGCGCCGCCCCGCAGAGCCCCGCGGCAGCCCGGCGCCCAACCCGGCCCAGGTCAGCGACACCCCCCCAGGAGGCGCCCGGACCACGGCCCACGTCCCCCGAACAAGTCGACATGCAAGTGAGCTCCAGACGGAGGTCCGCCTTCATCTTACTCCTGTCGCGGCCACCGGCTCAAGAGCGACGCACGCATGCCAACTTGGCCCGCGGGCAAGCGCGCAGGTGGATCAGGAAAAGAATCGGCAAGAATCGGCAAGTAATGGGCAGTCAGGCGGCGCCGCGAAGCCCGAGGGAGCTCCGCGGCGCGCGCCGGGCAGGGCCGGCTACTGGCAGCAGGCGATGGGGAGCTGGGTGTCGCAGGTCGTGTTGCTGTAGAACTTGGGCACCCGGACGGTGTCGCCGGTGGGGGCCATCAGGCTGAACCGCGTCCCGGCGAGCCCGCCGGCGGCGGCGCCCGAGGTGTAGCCGGCGCAGTTGTCACCAAGTCCGGCGATGACGTCGGCCGTGTTGTTGGCGAAGGCGTTGGTCCACTCGGCCTGATAGACCCAGGCGCCGGCGATGTCGGCGTTCAGGGGGATCTTACCGGCGGCGACGCTGATGTACATGCTGTAGACGTCGCACATCGCGGCGCCGGTGCCGAAGGCCGCGACGCAGGCGTTGGACGCGGCCTTGATGCCGCCGATCGCGCCACTCGTAGGCGTCGTCAGGCCGCGGTAGGTGCGGGCGGCGACGCGGGTGCCCGTCCCGACCGCGGTCAGCGTGGTGCCGATCAGGGTGATCTGGGTCTGCAGGTTGGTGATCGTCTGCTGGTCGGTGGCCGACAGCTGCAGGTTGCCCTTGGCGGTGCAGTTATACGACGACAGCTCCCCGCTGTTGGTGTAGGTGAGGAGCTGGCCGGGGGTCTTGCAGTCGGGCAGGCTGGTGCCGCTGCCGGTGACCGTCTCGCAGACCACCGCGCCGTTGCGGTAGACCAGGAACTGCCCGTCGGCGCACTTGGGCAGGGCGGTCACGGTGAGCGGATCGACGTTCTGACCGATCTCGGTGTCGCTGTAGCCCCCGAGCAGAAGGGGGGCGAGAGCCAGGCTATATAGAAGCTTCGTCTTTCGCATAATACCCTCTCCTACCTGCAGCACGCGATGGGCTGGGAAGTGTTGCACTGGGTGTTCGCGTAGAACTTGGGTACGCGGACGCCCGAGGCGTCCACCGTCCACGCGAAGGTGGTGCCGTTCCACTGATACGTGTCCGTAGCGGCGAACGTATAAGTGTAGCCGGCGCAGTTGTCGGCGAGTCCGGCGCTGATCTCGGTCGGATTGACCGGGGCGTGCCGCCAGGACTGCATGTAGACCCAGCCGCCAGGGGAGATGTCGACCGTCGGGTCGAGGTTTTTGAGCAGGGCCGCGCTGTAGTAAAGCTCGTACACGGTGCACATGTGCGCGCCGACGCCGAAGTCGCCCGCGCACAGCGCCGTGGCGGCGGGGATGCCGACCGCCTGACCCGAGACGAAGCGACCGGTGTAGGAGTTCTTGGTCAGACCGACGTAGGCCGCCTGCGAGCTCGGACCGCTGCCGAGCGCCGTGATCTTGGTGCCGGCATCGACGATCTGCTTCTCGACCATGGTGAGGGTGTCGAGCAGGGTCTGGGTGCTGGCGTCGACCACGTCGCGGTTGGTGCACGTGGGAGTGACGCCATCGCTGGTCAGCGCCTCGGTGTTGGGCTTGCAGTCGGGCAGGCTCACCGCGCCGGCCGGCAGCGACCGGCAGACGAGCTGGCCGGTCGAGTCAGTGGAAAGGACCTGGTTCGTCGCGCCGCCGCAATCGGGGACGGTCACGTACGTCGTGCCGCCACCTTGATTGTCGCTCCCGCAGGCCAGGAGCAGCGGCGCTACCATCACCGCCGCGAGGCGGATATTCAGAGTGTAGTTACGCATAGTTCCTCCAAGACCTCGGATTACTTGCAGCACGCGAGCCGGACGGCCGTATTGCACGACACGCTGGCGTTGAACCTGGGCACGCGGACCGTGCCACCGGTCGGGACGGCGAACGTGAAGTGGGCGTTGCGCCACCTACGGTCGGCGGTGTCATAGGTGAACCCGCCGCAGTTCTCCGAGATGCCGGCATTGGGCTCGCTGCCACCAGAGGCGAACGGCGGGATCCACGCCTCCATGTAGACCATGAGGGGGCCGACGTCGGCGTTGCCATTTAGCACGTCGCCGACGACCACGCTCTCGTAGATCTCAAACGGCGTACAGACATGGGAGTTGGCGCCGTAGTCCGTTGCGCACAGGGCGCTGGCAGCGCGAATTCCCTGCAGCGAGCCGGGGGCCAGGACGTTGCCGTTCATCGTCGCAGTGCTCTGTCCGACGAAGCGGGAGCGGGTGCCGCCGCCGCTGGTGATCTGGGTCACCATCGTCTGGAGGTTGGTGACGTCCGTCGTCGCCTTGGTGATGCGCGTCTGGGTCGTCACGTCATTGAGTCCGCTGCCCTTGTCGACGCAGCTGAGCTCATTCTTTCCGGTCACGGTGTTCTTCATGCTGGTGAGGGCCTGGTTCGCACCGCAGGTCGGCGGCGCGAGCATTCCGCTCAGTGCAGATACACAAGTGAGTGATTTATCAGGGTTTACTCCGATAAGCTGACCGTCTTGACAGTCGGGCAGCATCAAGCCGCTCGGATCGACAAGGACCTGGGCGGTCCCAACATTCCCTCCGCAGCTGGCCAATAGTGGTAAAGCGACTAGCGCCGTCTTAAATGAATTAACAATACTCTGCTTACGCATGACCCCCCCAATGAGGCGTTGTATGTCCTTCATGATTTTTCCTTTTCTAAATGGCGTCAACGAGGATCTCCTAAGCGCGCGCAACCTATGCGGAGTTATTCCTTCCGCAGCGCGAAGAGGAATTCGTCGTTGAGCGAGCAACTTTCTGGTGACACTTGCAGAGCGCTCCGGTGTTTCATTCCTGGCAAGCGCGCGGCCGACCGGAACGTCCGCGGCGCCTTTCCTTTTATTTAACGCCGAGTTATTTCATGTGCGGATTGCCCAAGATCCCAAAGCGCCCCAAGAGTCCAAAGAGTAGAGACAACCCTCTTGTTCCCAGTGCCCTGGCCAGGACCTCGGCTTTCGCCTTGGCTTTGGCCGCGGGCGGGTGGCACTCTTAGCTGCCGGCCATGGGGTACCGCGAGCCAACAGCAGCTGGGCAGGCCGGTCGGAGGGCCGGCTTCCGGCGCTCGCGCGGACGGAGCGGCCGGCCTCTTGGGGTCGGGCTGCGGACCTGGCTGTGGTTTGGGCTGGGTCTTGGGCTGTGGTTTGGGCTGGTCCTGCGACCCGCGCTCGGCGCCGCCGCCGACCCGAGCCCGCTGCTGCAGCGGTTCGCGCTGGTGGTCGGCGCCAACGACGGCGGTCCCGGTCACGATCGCCTGCGCTACGCCGGCAGCGACGCCCGCTCGATGGCCGGCGTGCTCGCCCAGCTCGGCGGGGTGCGGGCGCCGGACGCGGTGCTGCTCCTGGAGCCGAGCCCGGCCGCCCTGACCCAGGCGCTCAAGCAGCTGGCGGGCCGCATCGCCGAGGCGCGCCGGCCCGGCCACCGCCGCGAGCTGGTCTTTTACTACTCCGGCCACTCCGACGAGGTCGGGCTCCTGCTCGGCAGCCAGCGGCTGGACTACCCGGCGCTGCGCCAGGCGATCGAGCGCACCGCCGCCGACGTGACCATCGCCATCCTCGACTCGTGCTCCGCCGGCGCCTTCACCCGCCAGAAGGGCGGCGTCCACCAGCTGCCGTTCCTCGTCGACACCTCGGTGCGCGTGAGCGGCCACGCGTTCCTCGCCTCGAGCTCGGAGAACGAGGCGGCGCAGGAGTCGGATCGCATCGGCAGCTCATTTTTCACCTACTTCCTCATCAGCGGCCTGCGCGGCGCCGCCGATGTCTCGGGCGACGGCCGCGTCACCCTCAACGAGGCCTACAACTTCGCCTTCAACGAGACGCTCGCCGGCACCGAGCGCACGGTGGGCGGCGCCCAGCACCCCGCCTACGAGATCCAGCTGTCGGGCACCGGCGACGTGGTGATGACCGACCTGCGCGAGCCCTCGGCCCGCCTGCAGCTGCCGCGCCACCTGCAGGGCCGCATCCACGTGCGCGCCCCCGACGGCGTGCTCGCCTCCGAGCTGACCAAGCACGGCGGCGCCGAGATCCTCCTCGCCCTGGAGCCGGGCAGCTACCGCGTCACGGTCGAGAGCGCGGGCAGCTACTTCGAGACCCGCGTCACCCTCATCACCGGCCAGACCACCCCCCTGCCCACATCGACGCTGGTGCGCCTGGCCGGCGAGCCGACCCTGCCGCGCGGCGGCCCGCCGCGCCGGACCCCCAGCGTGCTCGCCGAGGAAATCGAGACCGAGCCGGTGTGGGCGCCGGTCGCCTTCACGCTGATCCCTCGCCTTGGCACCAACCGCCTTTACGGTCCGCGGGTGCAGAACGCCTTCGCGTTCAACCTCCTTTACGGGCGCGCGACCCGGCTGCGCGGCCTGGAGCTCGGGGTGCTGGCCAGCCTGCGCGACGAGGACGCGGTCGGCCTGCAGCTCAGCGGCTTTGCAAGTGGCGTCGGCGGCAACCTGCTCGGGGCGCAGGTCACCGGGGGGGTCAATGTAGTCGGCCGCTCGGCGCGCGGGCTGCAGCTCGCCAGCGTCATCAACATCGTCGGCGGCAACGCGGCGGGGATCCAGATCACCTCGGCGCTGAACCTGGTCGGCGGCAACGGCTGGGGCTTCCAGCTCGCCGGGCTGGACCTGGTGCACGGCAGCTTCCACGGCGTGCAGCTGGCGGGCCTGGGCGCGGTCACCGGCGGCGAGCTGACCGGAATGCAGCTGAGCACCGGCATCGCGAGCAGCGGCCTCCTTCAGGGAGTGCAGATCGCCATCATCAACATCGCCGGCGAAGTCACCGGAGCGCAGCTCGGCTTCATCAACATCGCCCGCACCGTGCACGGCGCCCAGCTGGGCCTGCTCAACATCGCCCGCTCGGTGCACGGGGCCGCCATCGGCCTCGTGAGCTTCATCAAGGACGGCACCCACACCCTGGAGCTTTATGGGAACGATCTCATGCCGCTCAACCTCGGGACCAAGCTCGGCGGCCAGCGCGCCTACGGCATCCTCGGCGTCGGGATCGATCCGTTCCGTGACACCGTCCGCTGGTCCTTCGGAGCCGGCCTGGGAGTCCACTTTCCCCTGCTGCGCGGGTTCTTCCTCGACGCCGATTTCCTGGTCCACAGCGCCCAGCCCGACATCAAGGTCTACGACTCTGCGGTCTACCACGTCCTGTCCGAGCTGCGGCTGCTCGTCGGCTGGCAGGCGCTGCCCAAGCTGGCGCTGTTCTTTGGTCCGACGGTGCACGTCTCGGCGACGAACGACGCGTGCTGCGGCGGCCAGGTATCGCAGTTCGACGGCGGCGAGCGCCTGTGGACTTCGGGCGCCAACATCGTCCGCTTCGGCCCGGGCCTTACCGGCGGAATCCGCGCGTTCTGACCTGCGGATTCCTTTCCTAAACCGCGCCCCAGCTGAGACCAGTAGTTTTCAATTAGGAGCGGGTGGCACCGGAGGCGGGGCCCCCGACGCGCGAGCGGCGGGATGCCGCAGGTGACAGGACCCGCTCCGGTTCATATTCGTTGGGCGTAGTTCAAGGGGTAGTGACCGTAGCTTTCAGCGTACGTAGGAACTCGACCAGCAGCCGGTTGCGCGGGTCATTCTTGTTGAAGCGGACTATGGCGAGGTCGCGCAGGCCGACCGTGCGCTCATCGCCGTCGGGCAGGCCGCCGTCGGCGTAGAGGTTGATCACCGCCTCCAGGTCCGCCATCTGGCCGCCGTGCGTGTAGGGAGCGGTGTCGGCGATGCCGCGCAGCGAGTTGCTGCGGAACTGCCCTTCGTCGGTCGGCACCGACGCGAGCCCGGTCAGCCAGGTGGCGGCCTGCGGCGCGTCGCTGTAGGGGCCGTTGCCGCGAAACTCGCTGGCCAGAAGCTGCGGCAGACCGGCCAGGCGGCCCGGATCACCCTGCCCGTCCTGCCGTCCGGTAGGAAAGTAGTTGGAGTGAAAGGTCGCATCGGTGAGCTGGGGTCCGAAGTGGCACTGGATGCAGCCGACCTCGAAGTAGCGCCCAAGTCCGTCCTTCTGCTCATCGCTGAGGGCGGTCGTGTCGCCGGCGGCGTAGCGATCCAGGGCCACCGGCGCCGGGCGGAGGCCGCGCAGGTAGGCCGCCAGCGCCTTGCCGAGGTTACTGAACACCCCGGAGACCAGGTGCTGATCCGCCGCCGTCATCCGCGCCCAGGAGTCCGTGCCGGGCCGCGCGCTCGCCGGGAAGCGCGTCGGGTCCTGCAGCTCGGGCGCCGGACCGAAGACCGCTTCGTACTCCGCGCGATAGCGGTCGAGGCTCGTGCGCGTGACGTACATACGGTCCGAGCTCATCTCCTTGTCGTTTTCAAAGGGTCCCAGGACCTGCGCCCACACGGTGTCGGCGCGCCCGTCCCAGAACAGCCAGCGGTTCGCGGCGACGCCCCCGAGCCACGGCGTGTTGCGATCCCCAAGCGCCGGCGTCCCGTCGGGCGCGAGGCCGCGCGCGGTCACCCGCCCGTCCTGAAACGCGGTGGCCGGGCTGTGGCAGGTCACGCAGCCGATGGCCCCGGCGCGCGTCAACCCGACGTCCATGAACAGGCTGCGCCCGAGCGCCGCGGCGGCGGGGCTCGACTCGACCCGGTTGGTCGGATCGAGCGGCGGCTGCCAGTCGCTGCGCAGCTGCATGTCCTTTATCTGGTCCCAGCGATCGCGGGTAAAGCGCCCATCATACAGAGGCGACGGCGCAACCGGCGGCTCGGGGAGGCCATCGGCGCGAGCGAGGAACCGCCGCAGCTCGCCCACGAGCCGGTCGGGATCCGGGTTTGCCAGGATGGCCAGGATCTCCATGGTCTGCTGGTTTATAAGCGCGACCACGGGAAACCGCTGCTCGCCGTTGAGGTTCATCCCGAAGTAGCGGGTGATCCGCTCGGTCCCGTCGCCGACCGCGAGCTGCGGCGGCTCATCGTAGTGCTGCCGCACCTCCGCCAGATCTTTTACCTGGGCGTAGCGGTTCAGCGAGTTGCGGATGACCACATCGAGCAGCTGGATACGGTCGCCGACCGCGCCGTGCAGGAGCTCGCGCGTGTGCGCGGCCTGCCACAAGCAGGGTCCGCACCACGCCGCGGTCACCCGCAAGACCAGGATCCGCGCCGGGGTCTGGCAAGGCGCATGGAGGCTGCGGGCGCCCAGCGGTCCGCCCTCATCATAGAAGATGAGCGTGGGATCGAGCACGGTCCCGACTTCCCGGCCCCACAGCCTGCTGTCGGGATAGGGAACCGCGCAGGCCGACGGCGAAGGCGCAGGCGGCTCCAGCTCCGGGGGAGTCAGCTTGGGCAGCGTGATCTCGGGAGTGGGAAGGCACCCCGGAAGCAGGACGGAAGCCGGGCCGGCGAAAAGGACGGCGACTACGAAGGGAATGGCGAGCCGCCTGGCGACGGCTCCGGTGTTGCTGGACATTTTCTTCCTAAATCGTCACATGTTGCAAAACAGAATGTGCGGCGGCGCGCCGCCCCCCGCGGCCCGGGCTCAGAAGCAGGGCAGATCGGTGCCGAGCTTGGGGTAGTAATAGACGAAGGCGTTGCAGTGCTCGTTGACCTCGACGCGCGGGCCGAAGGTGAAGCAGCAGCCGTCGGCGGGGTTGCCGCACGTCTCGGGGGCGACCTGGTACTCGCAGCGGTACTGGACGCCGGCGTTCTGCGGGACCTTGATGTCTAGACCAATCGCCATCGGCGGATCGTTCCAGCTCTCGCTCTGGTAGAACTGCGCGCCGGTGCCGTTCTGCTCGTCCCAGACGTTCATCTGGAAGCGGGTGCCGCGGCTGTGGAAGTGGCCGTTGGCGCCGATCACCGTCACCGGGCTCGGGACCCGGCAGACCTTCTCGAAGAACTTCTTCTCGCCGGGGCAGATGCGGATGTTCTGGTTGGTGGCGAACAGAGTCCCGAGCTCGGCGGTCACCTGGGCGGCCGGAATGTACTCGAAGTTGGCCCACACCTGGGCTTCCGTGGGCGTGGTCTGGGTGGTCGCGTTGACGTAGTGCGACTGCAGCATCAAAAGCTCGCCGGGCGCGAACTTGTGGGCGACGCCTTCGGGGAGGGTGAAGTCGGTGGTGTACTTGCCGGGCTCGGAGGTCTGGGTGTTGACGACGAGCGGCCAGTCCGCCCAGTTGCTGCTGACCCAGCACGGGTTTTTCAGATCGTTGCCGCCCCGGACGACCTGTCCGTCTTCACCAGACAAGCCGGAGATCGTGCGCACCCGGAAGATGTTCATGTGGTGGGTGCCGGAGCTCTGGCGCATGAGGACCCGCCGCACATACACATCCGACTGCGCCGGAACGCGGAAGAAGTAGCAGTCCTGATTCTCGGTCCCCGCGGGGATCGACGCCGGGATGGTCTTGAGCTGGAAGCCGATGCTCGGGTCCGGGGGAGCCAGCGGCTGCAGCTCCTCGGACGGCGGCGGCGCCGAGCAGGCGGCGAGCAGCACCCCCGCGAGCAGCAGCGTCCCGAGCCCCAGCCGGGCGCGCCGCCGTGGGGCGTCTGCACCCAAGGCCGACTCCGCGCGAGTCACCCCGCCCCGGCCGCTCCGCCGGGTGGGACCAGGGTTGCGAGGGAGAACTTGCACGGTGGGCAGGTGGGAGCTCATCCCCCGATGGTATCAGGGGCGGCGGGCGATTTCCATGCAGGCGGTTGGGAAGACGGGGACCCCTTGTTTCAGCGCAGGAATCCGGACCGCGGGACTACTTGGCCAGAGCGCCGCCCGCTCACCCGCGCCGGAGTTTGGCGACGCCGCCGGGTGGGGTTAGCGGCGCACCAGGGCGCGCACCCGGTGCCACAGCTGCAGGACCCAGCGCACGAGCGCGCTCTGCTGCCAGCTCGGCACCCCCGGCAGGCTCGGGCGCGAGCGCACCTTGTCGCCGATCTTCTTGATCAGCTCGTGGGTCTGCGGCACCGCCGGCAGCACCCGCGTCCGCTCGCGCTGGGAGTCGCGGGAGGGCAGCGCCGGCACCTCTTTGAGGGTCTTTATGTCATCGCTGCTGCGGGCGCCGCTGTCGGCACCGCTGCCCGACTGGGGCAGCGCCGGCAGCAGCGGCACCGTGAGCTGCCCGGCGGGCACCGCGGCGACCTTGTCGTGCCGACCGGGCGGACCGATGGGCGCCGAGATGCGGGTCGGCTGGGTCGACTGGCGGTGCCGGTGCAGGAGCGCCGCCTGCTCGCGCAGGGCCTGCTCGACGACGCGCATGTTGGGGTAGCGGGCGTTGCGATCCTTGGCCAAGAGGCGCAGCACGATCTGCTCCAGCCCCTCGGAGATGTCGCCGGCGCGATCCGGGCGGCGCTGCCGCGGCGGGATCGGCTTCTCGGTGAGGTGCTTGTTCATGATCTCGAAGGCGCTGCGCCCTTCGAACGGCAAAAAGCCGGTCAGCATCTCGTAGAGGATGCAGCCCATCGAGTACTGGTCGGTGCGCCAGTCGACGCGATCGCCGGTCGCCTGCTCGGGCGACATGTACTCCGGGGTGCCGACGGTCATGCCGGTGCCGGTGAGCTTGTTGTCGATGGACTTGGCGATGCCGAAGTCCATGATCTTCACGAATGTCACCTCTGCCGCCTCTTGCTCGCCGCCCCGGCCGCCCGCCGCGGCCTTGTCGCTCGAGTCGGGAGGCCCGGCCCGGTCCTGATGGTCGTCGGGGTCGACGAGGAAGATGTTGTCGGGCTTCAGGTCGCGGTGGATGACGTTCTGCTTGTGCACCGCCTGCAGACCGCTGGCGATCTGGGCGGCGATGAGGCACACGAGCAGCGAGTCCAGCTCATCTTCGAGGATGGCGTCGCCGACCGTGTTGCCGCGCAGGAACTCCATGACGAAGTAGGGCTGGTCGGTGGGCAGGACGCCGAAGTCGCTGATCTCGACCACGTTGGGGTGGCGGATGCTGGAGGCCAGGCGCGCCTCCTGCTCGAAGCGCTTGCGGTCGACCTCGTCCTTGGTCTGCCGCATGACCTTGAGCGCGAACAGCTTGTTGAGGTAGGTGTGCTCGACCTTGTAGACAATGCCCATGCCGCCGTCGCCGAGCCGCTTGAGTACGCGGTAGCGGCGGTCGATCAGCGTGCCGATCAGCGGATCGGCTGGTTCCTCTGGGGTCCCGGCCATCGTGCCTTCCAAGAGCGTCCAGTCTATCAAAAATCGGCGGGCAAAAATCGACGGGCAATATCGGCGGACCGGATCGCCGCGGCAGCCGGCCGCCGGCGGGGCCTATTCCTCGTCCGCGTCCGGGGTCGACAGCTGCTGCAGCACCGCCAGGTCCTCAAGGGTGGTCACGTCGCCGTGCGCCTGGCCCGAGGTCGCGATCTCGCGCAACAGCCGCCGCATGATCTTGCCCGAGCGGGTCTTGGGCAGCGCGTCGGTGAAGCGGATGTCGTCGGGTCGGGCCAGGGCGCCGATCTCGCGGGTGACGTGCTCCTTGAGCCGCTGCGCCGCCACCGCGTGATCGAGCTTGTCGTGCCCGGCGCGCAGGGTGACAAAGGCGACGATCGCCTGGCCCTTGAGCTCGTCGGGACGGCCGACCACCGCGGCCTCGGCGACATCGGGGTGGGCGACCAGGGCGCTCTCGACCTCGGCGGTGCCGATGCGGTGGCCGGCGACGTTTAGCACGTCGTCGACCCGGCCCATCACCCACAGGTAGCCGTCCTCGTCGAGGCGCGCGCCGTCGCCGGTGAAGTAGATGGGCCGCCCGCCCTGGGTGAGGTCGCCGAAGTAGGTCTTCTTGTAGCGCTCGGGGTCGCCCCACACGGTGCGCAGCTGCGCCGGCCACGGCCGCGTCACCACCAGGTAGCCGCCCTGGTTCGGCTGACACGGGGTGCCGTCCTTGTGCACCACCTGCAGCGCGATCCCGGGCAGCGGCCGGGTGCACGAGCCGGGCTTGGTCACCGTCGAGCCGGGCAGCGGCGAGACCATCATCGCGCCGGTCTCGGTCTGCCACCAGGTGTCGACGATCGGGCAGCGGCCCTTGCCGATGGTCTCGTTATACCAGGTCCACGCCGCCGGGTTTATCGGCTCACCGACGGTGCCGAGCAGCCGCAGCGAGGCCAGGCTGTACTTGGCCGGCCACTCGTCGCCCCAGCGCATGAAGGCGCGGATCGCCGTCGGCGCCGTGTAGAGGATCGTCGCCCCCCACTTGTCGATGAGCTCCCAGAAGCGGCCCTTGTGCGGGGTGTCGGGGGCGCCCTCGTACATCAGCACGGTGGCGCCGTGCATGAGCGGCCCGTACACGAGGTATGAGTGGCCGGTGACCCAGCCGACGTCGGCGGTGCAGAAGTAGGTGTCCTGCTCGCGCAGGTCGAAGACGTGGCCGGTGGTGAACGACACCTGGGTCCCGTAGCCGCCGGTGCTGTGCACGACGCCCTTGGGCTTGCCGGTGGTGCCGCTGGTGTACAGGATGAACAGCGGGTGCTCGGCGGGGACGGCGACCGCGGGGAAGCTCGCGGCGAGCGGCTCGGCGGCGAGTAGCGCCGACCACAGGTGATCGCGCCCGGGCACCAGCGCCACCTCGCTGCCGGCGCGGCGGACGACCACCACCCGCTTTACCGCCGGGCAGTTCTTGAGCGCCTCGTCGACGTTTTGCTTGAGCGGCAGCACCTTGCCGCGCCGGTAGCCGCCGTCGGCGGTCAGCACCGTGGTCGCGCCGGCGTCGAGCACCCGATCGCGGATCGCCTCGGCCGAAAAACCGCCGAAGATCACCGAGTGGGTCGCCCCGAGGCGCGCGCAGGCGAGCACCGCGATGACGAGCTCGGGGATCATCGGCATGTAGATCACCACCCGGTCGCCGGTGCTCACCCCCAGGCGCTGCAGCGCCGCGGCGGCGCGGCAGACCTCGCGGTGCAGCTCGAAGTAGGTCAGCACCCGCGAGTCGCCCGGCTCGCCCTCCCAGATGAGCGCCGCCTTGTTCCGCCGCGCGGTCTGGAGGTGGCGGTCCAGGCAGCTCTCGGTGAGGTTGAGCTCCCCGTCGGCGAACCAGCGCACGAACGGGTGCTGCGACTCGTCGAGGACCTGGGTGAAGGGCTTGCGCCAGACCAGCGCCTGCGCCTGCTCGGCCCAGAAGCGCTGCGGGTCCTCGGCGGCGGCCTTGCGCATGGCGGCTTCGGCCGCCGGGTCGGTACGAGCGCTGCGGGCAAACTCGGCCGGGGGGTGGAAGGTGCGCTTTTCGCTAAGGATGGACTCCAGGGTCTTCATGCAGCGAGTCTAAGCTCGAGCCGCCGCGAGCGGCGGGGGAAAAGTCGTGGCGCCGAAGGGCCTTTGGGCGGCGGCGCCGGCGGTCTCGGTTGCCGGCCGGGGGAGCAGAACGGGGCGCGGATTCAGGATAAAATAAGCCCTCTGCCCGATCTAACTAACGCGCGGCGCACGGCGCGCGGCGCGATCGCGGCCAACCGAGCGGAGGCAGCCCACCATGGCGACGGCGCAGCAGCGGGTCTATGTGATCTCGGACCTCCACCTGGGGGGCGCTCCGCCGGCGGCCCCGGGCGAGCGCGGGTTCCAGCTGTGCACCCAGGTCGACGCCCTGGCCGCGTTCATCCGCCAGCTCGCCGACCAGCCGGTCGCGCCCGACAGTCGCCTGGAGCTCGTCATCAACGGCGATTTCGTCGATTTCCTCGCCGAGGAGGGCCCCGCGACGGCGGGCGGCTCGCCGTGGTCGCCGATCAAGGAAGACCCCCAGCTGGCGCTGTCGCTGCTCGGCGACATCGTGCGCCGCAACCAGCCGGTGATGACCGCCCTCGCGGCGCTGCAGCAGCGCGGACACACCCTGACCCTTTTGCTCGGCAACCACGATGTCGAGCTGGCCTTCCCGGTGGTACGACGGGCCCTGGCCGAGGTCCTGGGCGTCCCCCCGGGCGGCGCCCTGCGCTTCATCCACGACGGCGAGGCCTACCGCGTCGGCGACGCCCTCATCGAGCACGGCAACCGCTACGACCGCTTCAACGTGGTCGATCACGACGCCCTGCGGCGGGTGTGCGCGCTGCAGTCGCGCGGCCAGCGCGTCCCCGAGGCCCTGCGCATGCCGCCGCCGGTCGGCAGCCAGCTCGTCGCCGAGGTGATGAACCCGATCAAGCGCGACTACCCGTTCATCGATCTGCTCAAGCCCGAGTCCACCGCGGCGGTGCCGCTCCTCTTGGCGCTGGAGCCCAAGGTGCGCGCCCACGCGGCGCGGCTGGCGGCGCTTGCCCTGCGGGCCTCGCAGCACACCTATGTGACGCCGGCGATGCCCAAGCGCTCGGGCGACGTCAGCGCCGGGTCGGCGGCGCGCGGCGGGGAGCTCGGCGCGCGGGTGGCCGACCTCGGGGCGCGCGCCGGGGCGGCGCC
>DAOMZC010000075.1:0-13866 GCA_035437965.1 Pseudomonadota bacterium | reverse complement strand
AAGTTCAACGTCAACCAAGCGGCAGCGGCGGTGTTTGGTGAAATTTCGACAGCGACCGGTCCATCGGCGCGCCGGCAGCGGGCCCCGCCGCGCGGTGCGGCGGGGCGGCTTGGGTCTACATCGTGATCCGCAGCTGGACGTGCGGATCGTCGACGCTGCCGCGCAGCGGGATGACGCGGCGGGGGCCGCCCGGCCGCGCCCGACGGACGCGACGACGGCGGCTCAGGGTCTGCCAGGCTCCGATTGCCGGGTCGCGCGACAGGGCGGGCGAGACCCCCAGCAGCAGCGCCAGGGCGTGGAGCCCGCGACCGATGCCCAAGAAGGCGCGGCCCAGGAGCACGACGAGGAATCGGAACGCGGCCATCGGGAAGTGAGGTGCCTGCATGTCAAGACCATCCTTTCCGGTTGGGAAGGAACATTGTCGCCCCTGAGTCTGACACGGCTCGCCCGCGACAGCCGCTCGGGCCGGCAACTGGCGACCTCATCTTTCCGTCGGTGCGACCAACTCGTCAGGAATTCCGCAGACCTGGCGGGTCGCCAAGGCTGGCCGCTCGACACCGAAAAAAGTTCGGTCAACCAGAGCCCGGCCCGGGCGAGCCGCGTCGGCGAGAGCGTCGGCGAGAGCGTCGGCGAGAGCGTCGGCGAGAGCGTCGGTAGATACAGCGGTGAACGGTCCGGGGAGGCGCCGGAGAACGGTCCCTACAGGTGGCCGTTTTCGGTGAGGAGGCGGCGCAAGCGGTCGCGCTCGGCGGGGGTGGCGAGCTCGCCGAGCCAGGCGAGGAGCGGTCCGGGCTCGCGGAAGGTGCGGCTGGTGTGGCTGCTCGACTGCTTGAACATGCGCTCCAGCTGCAGCGCGAACACCGCGCTGGCGCCGATGAGGAAGGCGCCGCGCTCGAGCACCGGGTTATCGCGCGGCATGAGCCGGATGAACCACTCGGCGACATCGGGGGGCAGGATGTTGGCGCCGGTGAGGTCGGTGCACGCGATAAAGCCCGGCTTGGTCAGGCGCGCCGCGATCTCACCGATGCGCTGCCCGAACCCCTGAAGCTCGGGCATCGAGACCGGCGAGACGAGCCGAATCTCTACCAAGCGTCCGACGCGCTGCTCAATCGTCCACATCGCTCCCCCGCCTGCCGAGCCGCTCCGGCGAGGCAAGGCGGGCTTATTATCGCATGACTTGCCGGCCCGCTGCGAGCGCGCGCCGCTAGCTCAGCGCCAGGACCTTGCGCAGGTACTGCCCGGTGTAGGAGCTCGGGACGCGGGCGATGTCCTCGGGAGTGCCGCAGGCGACGACCTGGCCGCCGCCGTCGCCGCCCTCGGGGCCCATGTCGATGACGTAGTCGGCGGTCTTTATGACGTCCAGGTTGTGCTCGATGACGATCACCGTGTTGCCGCTGTCGGTCAGCCGCCCGAGCACATCGAGCAGCTGCTTGATGTCGTCGAAGTGCAGGCCGGTCGTCGGCTCGTCGAGGATGTAGATCGTGCGGCCGCTGCCTTTTTTCGCCAGCTCCTTGGACAGCTTGATGCGCTGCGCCTCGCCGCCCGACAGCGTCGTCGCCGCCTGGCCGAGCGCGATGTAGCCAAGGCCGACGTCGCGCAGCGTCTCCAGCTTCTGGCGGATCTTGGGGATGTGGCCGAGGAACTCGCAGGCCTGCGAGACCGTCATGTCCAGCACGTCGGCGATCGAGGCGCCTTTGTACTTCACCTCGAGCGTCTCGCGGTTATAGCGCCGGCCGCCGCACTCCTCGCAGACCACGTAGACGTCGGGCAGAAAGTGCATCTCGATGCGCAGGATGCCGTCGCCCTGGCACGCCTCGCAGCGGCCGCCCTTGACGTTGAAGCTGTAGCGCCCGGCCTTATAGCCGCGGGCCTTGCTGTCGGGCAGCGCCGCGAACAGGTCGCGGATGTGGGTGAACACGCCGGTGTACGTCGCGGGGTTACTGCGCGGCGTGCGGCCGATCGGCAGCTGGTCGATGTCGATGACGCGGTCGACGTGGTGCAGCCCCTCGATGTTGTCGTGGGCGCCGGCCTGGCACTTGCTGTGGTTCAGCTTCTGCTTGAGCACGGCGAGCAGCGTATCGATCACCAGCGTCGACTTGCCCGATCCCGACACGCCGGTGACGCAGGTGAACACGCCCACCGGGAAGCGCGCCGTGATGTCGCGCAGGTTGTGCTCCTTGGCGCCCTTGAGGACGAGGTAGCGGTTCTGC
The DNA here is from genome assembly GCA_035437965.1 of Pseudomonadota bacterium. GTDB lineage: Bacteria > Myxococcota_A > Polyangia > Palsa-1104 > JAEUJZ01 > CALFML01. The sequence continues at coordinate 11,656 of DAOMZC010000075.1, read as the reverse complement.
GACTGGCGGCGGTTGCCGCGCACCTCGATCTTCTTGCGCCCCGACAGATAGGCCCCGGTGAGCGAGGCGGTCGCCGACATGATGTCGGCCGGGGTGCCGGCGGCGACGATGCGACCGCCGAGGACCCCGGCGCGCGGGCCCATGTCGACCACGTGATCGGCGGCGCGGATGGTGTCCTCGTCGTGCTCGACGACGATGACCGTGTTGCCGATGTCGCGCAGGCGGAACAGCGTCTCCAGCAGGCGCTGGTTGTCGCGCTGGTGCAGGCCAATAGACGGCTCGTCAAGGACGTACAAGACGCCGACCAGCGAGCTGCCGATCTGGCTGGCCAGGCGGATGCGCTGCGCCTCGCCGCCCGACAGCGTCGCCGCGGTGCGATCCAGGGTCAGGTAGTCAAGGCCCACGTTGACGAGGAACCCCAGGCGGTCGCGCACCTCCTTGAGGATGCGCTCGGCAATCTCGGTCTGGCGCGCCGACAGCTTGAGCTCGGTGAAGAACTTGTGGGCGTTCCGGATCGGCTTGGCGGTGAGCTCGTTGATCGCCAGGGTGCCGACCTTGACGAAGCGCGCCTCGCGGCGCAGCCGGGTGCCCTGGCATTCTTCGCAGGGCGACTTGTTCATGTACGGCGAGAACTCTTCGTAGGCGGCCTCGAAGCTGTCCGAGCCGGCCTGCGCGGTGCCCTCCTCGCGGCGGCGGCGCTCGTACTCGGACAGGCGCCGCTCGAGGTTGGCGATGACGCCCTCGAACTCTTTTTTATAGGTGTGGCGGCGGCCGTTCTTCTCGAACCAGAACTCGACCTCGGCGCCCTTGCTGCCGTAAAGGACGAGGTCGCGCGTCTCTTGCGGCAGATCCGACCACGGCGTCGTCATGTCGAACTTGAAGTGCAGCGCCACCGCCTCGAGGATCTGCTGGAAGAACGGCCCGTTGCGCTTCTCCCACGGCTCGATCGCCCCCTCGCGCAGCGCGAGGTCGGAGTTGGCGACGATGAGCTCGGGGTCGAAGAACATCTTGGCGCCGATGCCGTCGCACGCCGGGCACGCCCCCGAGGGGTTGTTGAACGAGAACAGGCGCGGGGTGATCTCCGGGTAGCTGATGCCGCAGTTGATGCAGGCAAAGCGCTCGGAGAAGATGATGTCGCCGTTCTCGTCGGTGATGCCCACGCCCTCGGGCAGCTCGTCGCTGCCGAGGATCACCGGCGAGACCTTGACGATCCCCTCGGCCAGCTGCAGCGACAGCTCAATAGCCTCGGTCAGGCGCTGGCGGACATCGGCCTTGACCGCCAGGCGGTCGACGTAGACCTCGATGGTGTGGTTCTTGTTCTTGTCGAGCTTGATCGTGTCTTCCGACAGATCAAAGAGGTCCCCGTCGATGCTGACCCGGCGCAGGCCCTGGCGGCGCAGGGCGTCGAGCTCTTTTTTATACTCGCCCTTGCGGTCGCGGACGATCGGCGCCAGCACCGAGAAGCGCGTCCCCTCGGGCAGCTTGAGCACGCGGTCGACCATCTGCTGCACCGTCTGCGCCGCGATCGCCAGGCCGCAGCTGTGGCAGTGGACGGTGCCGATGCGCGCGTAGAGCAGCCGCAGGTAGTCGTAGATCTCGGTGACCGTGCCGACGGTCGAGCGCGGGTTCTTGCTCGTCGACTTCTGCTCGATCGAGATGGCCGGCGACAGGCCCTCGATCGAGTCGAGGTCGGGCTTGCCCATCTGCTCGAGGAACTGCCGGGCGTAGGTCGACAGCGACTCGACGTAGCGGCGCTGGCCCTCGGCGTAGATCGTGTCGAAGGCGAGCGACGACTTGCCCGACCCCGAGAGCCCGGTGATGACGATCAGCTTGTCGCGGGGCAGCTCGACGTCGATGTTCTTGAGGTTATGCTCGCGCGCCCCTTTGATGATGATCTTGTCCATGTCTTGTCTGCCTTGGCCGGTGCACCGACTCGCCCGAGCTGCTCATCCGCATCCGCGGGTGCACTCCCCCGCTAGGGAGGGGGCTAATGATCTGCGCACACAGTGGGCAGCGTCATACCACGACTTGCATAGGCGCCACAACGACTACATATCGCCAGTCAGCAGGAATTATTGGGGAAATAGAGGAAAACGAGCCTTGGGGGAGGGGAGGGAGTAGGAGCTCGGAGCTTGCCGGTCCTACTTTGGATTAAGTCCTAAGCCGGACAGGTGTGCAGCTTTTTTGCTTGAGCTAGTCGTTGAGCTGGCCGCTGAGCTGGTCGCCGAGCTACTGAATCTCAGAATCTCGAGATCTCGGGAATAGGTCTGGCCATAGGCCGAGTAGTCCTCTAGGGGCAAGATGACTGATTTCATGTGATGAAATGAAGCCGTACTGGGTATAGTGTAGGAGATACGGGCAGGTACAATGGCCCAGGCAGTTTACGTCTGAGCCGAACTGCAAGGACAACCCAAAGGAACGCGCCTTATCGCGCTTCACTAAAAGAGAGTAAGGCGGAGGGGCCCCATGGCAGAGCCGCAGAGCATTCCCTGGGAACAACAGGCGCTTCACATCGCTATCGACACCATTCAAGAGGTGCTGCCACAGAAGCCCAAGGATCAACAAGAGGCCCTGCATATGAGCCTCATGACCCTGCGCGGGTTTCTCGCCGCGACAAGCTCGATCGGCGAGGACGAGGGCGGCGCGCCTTCCTCGGGCGGGGGCGGCGGCGCGGAGCTTACGAGCAGCGCGCTGTCGATGGACATAAGCCGGCTTAGCAAGTGGCAGCGGCTTTTAGCCGAGCGGCGCGAGGTCGCGGGCCTCTCGCACGCGCGCCTCGCCGAGCTTGCCGGCCTTTCGGAGAGCGTGATCGTGAACCTGGAGACCGGCCGCTATGCGCCGTCGCAGCTTGCGCTGCTGCACCTACTATCGGTGCCCGAGATGAAGCTTGAGGTCGCCGATCTGCCGTGGGAGGCGGCCGAGGTCGACCCCAACTTCGCCCTCAACTGCTGGCTCGCGCCCGGGTTTGACCCGGTCAAGATGATCAAAGAGCTGGCCATGCAGGTAAATGGCTTTGGCGGCCACATCGAGCAGAGCTACCTGTACATGGACCCGATGAGCGCCGCCGACTGGTGCTCGATCGCCGACGTCAAGGACTACGACGACATGCAGGCGAGCATGCAGCTCGACCGCGCGGCGGGGCTCATCCTCAAAAATACCGGCAAGATGGGGCTCGACGTGGTGGCCCTGGGCCCGGGCAGCGCCCGCAACGAGGTGCGCCTTGCCGAGCAGCTCCTGGCGCAGGCCGGGCACGGCGATGTCCGGCTGTACCTGCTCGATATAAGCCAGCCGCTGCTCTCGGTCGCCTACCGGCACGCGGCCGAGACGCTGGCCGATCGCGGCGGCGTGGTGTTCGCCATCCAGGGCAACTTCCACCACCTGCCGCGCTACGGCCAGCTGCTCTACTCGCCGCAGCGCGCCCACCGCCGCCGGCTCATCACCATGCTCGGCCACACCTTCAGCAACCTGGAAAACGAGCTGCGCTTCGTCAGAAACAGCCTGGTCGGCTTCGCCGCCGGCGACATGCTGCTGCTCGACCTGCGCATGGCCTACGCCCCCGCCGACAACCCCGACCAGATCAAAGAGCGCGACCCCGGCCTCCTGTCGATCCGCCGCAACAGCAACTCATCCTCGTCGCTGCACCAGAAGTGGGACGAGTTCCTCGCCGGCCCGATCCGCCGCTACGGGGTCTCCAAGGTCGATGTCGAGATCACCCGCGTGCTCGACCTCGGCTGCCCCGTGCCCGGCAGCTACGGCGTCGACGCGCGGGCCCGGGTGCGCTCGGCGACCGGCGAGGAGCGCGAGTTCTCGGTCTACTACAGCCGCCGCTACGACGCGCTCCGCCTGCACCAGGCGCTGGCCCGCGAGGGCTGGGACCTCGTCGACAGCTGGAACTACGGCGGCGAGAGCAACCCCTGCAAGCTGTTCCTCCTGCGCAAGTCCGGCCCCGCCCTGCGCCTGGTCGACTGAGTCGCCGCCCAACCTCCCTGACTAGTCGCTGGCGGCGCCGTCGGTCGCGCCGCCGTCGCTGGCGCCGGCATCGGCTGCGCCGGCATCACTTGCCCCGCCATCGCTCGGCTGCAGATCGGCGGAGCCCTGATCGGGCAGATCGGGCCGGGCAAGGTCGGCCGCGGCAATCAGGTCGGGCGGGCTCGGCGCGCCGCCTTCACGCGGGGCCGCGTCGAAGCTGCGCAGCGGCAGGGTGTCGCGATAGTCGTCGGACTGGCACGAGGCCCACAAGAGCCAACAAGCAGCGGGTACGAGCACGGCAAAAAAGAGCAGGCGGCGCATGAGTTCTCCGTCGCGACCGGGGGGGGCGCCCACAGCGGGGGGCGATTGAAGACCCGCATCCTAGCCAGGCGGCACCGGACCGTCTACCTTTTCCGAGCTTTCACCGCCCAGGATTTCGTTCCGCATTGCCTCTGTGACTGAATCTGGAAATTCATCGATTTCGCCAATAACTAGGCAGAGCTCTTTGCGAAATACTCAATATTTCAATCAATCGTCCGCGCCCGGATACGCTTCATAGGCAGCCCGGGCTTGGCGGCTTTTGTCCGCTAGCGCGCCAGCTCGATTGCCCACTCAGCCGGCCGGGCGCTGCGCGGCGCCGCATGGCGGCCTGACTTGCCGGGTAAATGGGCGACCGAAAGTGCGGTTCGGTAGTTGGGTATTTTGGCAATCATCAGGAATTTCGTGATAAGCAAGCCTAAGCAGATGTCTGTCAACCTTGGCAACCTTGTGCCGCGACCGCCGATGCCCAGGCCGCCTCAGCTCATGAGGCTGCCGAGGCTGACGCGCCACGGCCGCGCCCAAATCCCAGCTCGGCAGAGCCCGTGCCAGCGGAGCCGCCCGGCCAGAGCCCGCGGCTATGCTTGACAGTTTGGGGACGAGACGGGCAGGATCATAGAGGGCGATTTATCGCGTAATGACCATGACAAACGCGTTCCTAACTTCGCATGCAGTCGCCGAGCTAATCGGGGTCAGCCCATCCACTGTGCTGTCCTGGATCGACAAAGGCCTGCTCCCCGCGTTTCGCACCCCCGGCGGTCATCGCCGGGTCGAGCCGAGCGCCCTCCTTGAGTTTCTGCGGGCGCACCAGATGCCGGTGCCGCGGACGCTCTTGCCGCAGGCCAAGCGCATGCTGCTGATAGACGACGATATAGTCTTTTTGCGGTCGACCAAGCGCGCGCTCAAGCAGCAGTTCCCCGAGCTGGAGGTCGAGCTGGCCGAGAGTCCCGTCGAGGGTCTGCTCAAGGTCGGCACCGACAAGCCGGACGCGGTGCTGCTCGACGCGACGATGCCGGGCATGGACGGCGTCGAGGTTTGCCGCCAGATCCGCCAGAACCCGAGCACCGCCAGTGTCGCGGTGATCGCCCTGACCGGCCGCCTCGATGAAGAGGTGGCCATTGCCTTCAAACAGGCTGGCGCGGCCGCGTGCCTGCGCAAGCCGCTGGACATCAACGCACTTTTGCAACTGCTGGGGCTGTAACAATGTCGGCTGTGGCCGTGGCAACAGGGGAAAAGGTCACCGTCTCCGTTTCCGGCTCTGGCTCCGCAAGGAGCAGCCACAAGCTGCGCGCGCTGCGCCACCTTGCGTCGGAGTTCGGGGTCGGCCCGATCTCGGTCACGGCCTGGCACCCGCGGCTGCAGGTGGTAAACCTTACCTGCGAAAACCTGTCGATGAGCGGCCTGTGCCTGCGCCTGCCGGGCGGGGCGGGGGCGGGTCAGCGCGCCGAGGTCTCGGCCGACGACTGGGTCCTCGGGGTGCACGCCTCGCTGCAGAGCGGTGAGGTGGTCTGCCACAGCGACGCGATCGTCCGCCACTGCCGCGTCGACGGGGACGACCTCCTCATCGGCGTCCAGCTGGTCAAGGGCGTGGTCGACCTGCCGCTACTCTTCGAGCGCCAGACCCGCTGCGGCTTTGCCGCCCGCCTCGACGAGCTGGAGCGCAGCACCGACACCCGCCGCATCCTGCCCGAGTTCAAGGAGTGGGTCTCCGACCTGCGCAACTACCTGGAGCGCATGCGGGTCTTCCTCGATCGCGAGGAGGCGGCGCTGGAGAGCGAGGACCTTTACACCCACGGCCAGATCTGCGCGCAGTACCTGGCCGAGGTCGGCCCGCGCATCGTCCAGCGGGTGCACCAGGCCTCGCACGGGATGGGGCCGCTGCTGTCGGCGCTCGGTGAGGACGAGCACGCCGCCCACCGCGCCTACGCCCAGCACCACCTCGGGGCGCTGTTCGGGACCTCGCCGTTCATCCGCCGCGCCCAGCAAAAGCCCCTGGGCTACGCCGGCGACTACGAGATGATGAACATGCTGTACCGCCCCCACCACACCGAGGGCGCCAGCCTGTTCGCCAAGGTCATCAACCTGTGCGCCGCCACCGAGGTCGCGGCGCGCGCCAACATCAACCGCATCTCGTTTCTGACCGACAAGATCCGCGCCGCAGTGCGCCGCCACTCGCCGCCGGGCGGCAAGGAGCGCACCCGCCTGTGCAGCATCGGCTGCGGCCCCGCCCGCGAGATCGAGACCCTGCTCGAGACCGAGCCCGAGCTTGGGCCCTACCTCGACGTGATGCTCATCGATCAGGACGTGCGGGCGATCAACTTCTGCGAGCGCAAGCTGACGCCGCTGTGCAAGCGCACCGGCGCCCAGCTGCACTATGTGCGCGAGTCGGTGCGGCGCCTCCTGTGCGGCGGGCTGCTCGCCCATACAATGGGCTCGCGCCAGCTTATCTACAGCGCCGGGCTGTTCGACTACCTGTCGGATCGCAGCTTCACGGCGCTGCTCAGCGCCCTCTACGAGGCGGCGGCCCCCGGCGGCCAGCTGCTCATCGGCAACGTCGATGTCAGCAACCCCACCCGCTACTTCATGGAGTACTTCGCCGAGTGGTTCCTCATCCACCGCTCGCGCAGCCAGCTCCTGGACATGGCGCGCCTTTTGCGGCCGGCGCCGGCCGCCACCCGCGTCGAAGCCGAGCAGCTCGGGGTGAACCTGTTTCTCGCCCTCGAAAAGCCGAGCGAAAAGCCAAGTGAAGTGAAGTGACTGCCGATGCCGGGGACAAGCGACGGGACATGACCCCCGACTTCAAGTCCTACCTCGAGGGGCAGAACGACGCCGCGGTGCGGCTTACCTGCATCCTGTGCGCGGCGCTCATGCCGGCGGGCTTCATCCTCGACTTCATGACCAACCGCGGCTACGCCGGCGAGTTCCTGATCCTGCGGCTTTTAGCGGCGGCGGTGTCGCTGCTGGTGCTGGGGATCTCGCGGGTCGGGGCGCTGCGCCGCCATAGCTACCCGCTGATCGTGCTGGTCATCCTGGCCTGCACCGGTGCCATCGAGATCATGATCATCCGGCTCGGCGGCGCGGCGAGCTCGCCCTACTACGCCGGCCTTAACCTGTGCATCCTCGGCGCTGGCCTGGTCTACGTGTGGACGCTGCGGCAGGCGCTGTGGGCGTGCCTGATGGTGCTGGCGATGTGGCTCGTGCCAGCGCTGTGGTCGGGGCCGATGCTGTACGGCGCGTTCTCCAACAACCTGTACTTCCTGGTTCTTACCAGCATCATCGCGGTTGCCGGCAACGCCATGCGCTATAACCTCGCCCGCCGCGAGTACGAGGCGCGCACCGCCCTGGCGCACGCCAGCACCGAGCTCAAGTCGTCGCTGGAGCGCATCCGCGAGCTCGACCGGCTGAAGAACCAGTTCTTCGCCAACATCTCGCACGAGCTGCGCACGCCGCTGGCCCTCATCACCGCCCCGATCGAGGAGCTCCTGTCGCGCAGCGGCTACCCCGAGGCGCTGCGCAATACCCTGCAGGTGATCCTGCGCAACGCCCTGCGGCTGCACCGGCTCATCGACGGCCTGCTCGACCTGGCGCGGCTGGAGGCGGGGCAGCTGCGGCTGCGGGTGACCACCCTCGACATGCCCGAGCTCGTCGGCGGCGTGGTGGCGGCGTTCCAGCCGGCGGCGGACAGCATGGGCCTTAAGCTCCGGCTCGAGCTGCCCGAGGTGCCGGCGCCCGGACCGCTGATGGGCGACAGCGAGAAGCTCGAGGTCGTGCTCACCAACCTCCTTGGCAACGCGGTCAAGTTCACCGAGCGCGGCGGCGAGATCGCGGTGCGCGTGGTCTACGCCCCCGAGGCGGTGGAGCTGTCGGTGCGCGACACCGGCCCCGGCATCCCCGAGAGCGAGCAGGCGTTCATCTTCGAGCGCTTCCGCCGCGTCGAGTCCCCCGGCCGCAAGCAGGGCGGGGCGGGCATCGGCCTGGCCCTGGTCAAGGAGCTCGTCGAGCTCCACGGCGGCACCGTCGGCGTCGACAGCCGCCCCGGCGCCGGGGCCTGCTTCACCGTCCGCCTGCGCGTCGGCACCGCCCACCTGCGCGACGACCTGCTGGAAGAGTTCCCGGCCAACGCCGCCTCGGGCGAGCTGCGGCCGATGATCGCCGCCAACCCGGCCCTCTTGCACGTCGAAGGGGCGCTGGAGAGCAAGCTCGACCCGCCGGGCAAGACCTCCAGCCAGTCGATCCCGACGCTCCTGCCGCTCACCGGCCACGGCCGCGCCCACCTGCTGGTCGCCGAGGGCAACCCCGACCTGCGGCAGTTCCTCTACGACCTCCTGTCGTCCTACTACCGCGTCGCCACCGTCGCCGACGGCCAGGCCGCGCTGGAGGCCATCCAGAGCCGCCTGCCGGATCTGGTGCTCGCCGACGTGATGATGCCGCACCTGTCGGGCATCGAGCTGTGCCAGCAGGTCAAGGCCGACGTGCGCACCCGGACCGTGCCGGTGATCCTGCTCACCGCGCGCAGCGGCATCGACGGGACCATGGAGGGCTTCAGCCACGGCGCCGACGATTACCTGGTAAAGCCGTTCAGCCCGCGCGAGCTGCTCATGCGGGTCGCGGTGCAGCTCAAGCTGCGCCGGCTCACCGCCCAGGTCGCCAACGCGGCACGCCTGGCCGCCGTCGGCACCCTGGCCGCTGGCGTCGCCCACGAGATCAAAAACCCCCTCAACGCGATAAACACCGGGGCCGCCGCCCTGCGCCGGCGCAGCGAGATCACCCCCACCCTGCAGGCCGAGGTCCTGGAGATGATCGAAGAGTGCGTCGGCCGCATCTCCGAGATCACCACCGCCCTCACCGAGCACGCCCGCCCCGCCGACGGCGAGGGGGTGTCACTGTTCGACATCCAGAAGGGGGTCGAGACGACCCTGCGCCTGCTCGCCGACCGCCTGCGCAACAGCGGCATCACGGTCATCCGCAACTACCACTGCGATCGCCTGATCGTCGGTCGCCCGCGGCAGCTCAACCAGGTCTTTTTGAACCTGCTCGACAACGCGGTGCGCGCCGCCCCGCCCGGCAGCAGCATCTACCTGACCCTCAGCGAGACCATCGAGGGCCTGGTCACCCTGTGCGTCCACGATCAGGGCCCGGGCATCCCGCCCGAGAACCGCGAGCGCATCTTCGATCCGTTCTTCACCACCCGGCCGCCCGGCGAGGGCACCGGCCTGGGCCTCTACCTGTCGCGCCAGATCGTCGATGCCCACGGCGGCACCCTGCGGGTCGAGAGCGTGGTCGGCCAGGGGACCGAGTTCATCGTCGAGCTGCCGGTCGGCCCGGCGACCGTCAGCGCCTCGCCGATCACCCCCACCGCCCTGGTGCGCCAAGGAGCCGTCGCGTGAGCGATCCCCTTGGCCGCAGCGGCCCGCCCTCCTCCCCGGGCGTCGGTCCTCTCGATGGCGAGCCCAACCGGCTCACCAGCCGCCCGCTGCGCGGCCTCAACGAGACCCTCAGCCCGAACGCCGAGCCGCGGGCGATCGTCCTTTACGTCGACGACGACCGCGCCAACCTCCTGGCCTTCCGCGCCATGGCGGAGCCGCAGTACGAGGTCGTGACCGCGCGCAGCGGCGACGACGCCCTCAAGCTCCTCGGCCAGCTGCGCGAGGTGGCGGTGCTCATCGCCGACCAGCGCATGCCGGGGATGAGCGGCATCGACCTGTGCGAGCGCGTGCGCGCCGGCCACCCCGACGTCGTCCGCATGCTGGTGACCGCCTACTCGGACCTTACCGCGGCGATCGCCGCGATCAACCGCGGTCACGTCAGCCGCTACCTCCACAAGCCGTGGAACGCCGACGAGCTCATGGCCACCCTGCGCGACGCCGTCGAGCGCTACCGCCTGAGCGTCACCGTCCAGCGCATGCAGCTGCGGATCAGCGAGACCGAGCGCATGTACGCCCTGGGCGTGCTCACCGCCAGCATCGGCCACGAGCTTCGCACCCCGCTGTCGATCATCAACTCGAACCTCCGCTTCGCCCGCCGCGGCCTGCACGAGCTCCTGGCGCACGGCCACCTCCCCGAGGCCGGGCGCCGCGGCCTGCACGAGCTGGAGGCGGCGCTCATCGACGCCGACGATGGGGCGCAGCGGCTCATGGAGGTGGTCGAGGGTATCAGCCTGTCGGCGCGCAGCGAGCCGGTCGCCCAGCAGCCGGTGGATCTGGCGCACGTCGTCCGCTCGGTGCTGCGGCTCATCCGCAGCGAGGCCGCCCTGCACGCCCAGCTGGTCGTCGAGCAGGCCGCCACCCCGCAGGTCACCGGCTCGGCGACCCGTGTCGGCCAGGTCCTGCTGAACCTCCTGCTCAACGCCCTGCAGGCCCTGCCGAGCCGCCCGATCGCCGCCAACCTGGTCAAGGTGCGCCTCTACGAAGAGCAGGGCCGCGCCCTCATCGAGGTCAGCGACAACGGCACCGGCATCGAGCCGCAGAACCTGCAGCGCATCTTCGACCCCTTCTTCACCACCAAGCGCCAGGGCACCGGCCTGGGCCTGGCCATCTCCCGGCAGATCATCGAGGAGATGGGCGGCGAGCTCGCGGTGACGAGCGAGCTCGGCGTCGGGACCCGCTTCACCGTCAGCTGGCCGACCCAGCCTGCGCGCTAAATAGCGACGACCCAAGCGAAATCGCCTGCCGCTTTCGCCGGGCAGTGCTAATACCCCAGGCCATGAGTAAACGAGGCCCGGAGAGTGCGGCGCAGCGGCGCCGGCGCATTTTCGCCGAGGCGCAGGACCTGGTCGAGGATCGCGCGCTGCGCTGCGAGCTGTGCCAGCGCCGCATGCGCTACTGGCCGGTCGGCGAAAAGACGGTCCAGCGGGCCGCCGGCCGCTACTTCAGCTGGCGCTGCGACGGCTGCTTCTTCGCCGGTGAGATCGTCGCCGCCGCCCTCGCCGGCCACGCCCTCTCGCCGGTCCAGCTGCGCGAGGGCCGCCTGCAGCAGGCCGCCGCCGTCACCGAGCACCTGGAGGAGCTGCAGGCCGAGCCCCCCTCCGAGCTCGTCGCCGCCGCCCTGGAGCGCCTGGGCCTGCAGCTGCAGGCCCTCGCCGAGCAGATCGAGGCCGCCACCACCGCCATCGCCCGCGGCCGCGGCATCGTCCTTTACTCCGACGCCCAGCTCGGCCACGCCCCCCGCCACATCCCCTGGACGCCCCATCCGCCCGCCCCCGCTCAGGCCTGAGCCTTGCCGCCGTCGCCCGCGTCCTCCCGCGGCGAGCTCCCCGCCAGCTGGCTCAGCGCCCGCCTGCTGATCTGCGCGATCACCCCGAGCAGCCCGAGCCCCAGCAGCAGCCCCAGCCCCAGCCGCAGCAAGCTGTCGCTGCCGTGCAGCAGCGCCT
>DAOMZC010000074.1:0-13907 GCA_035437965.1 Pseudomonadota bacterium | reverse complement strand
TGCGGACAGGTTTGCGGCCCGAGGTCCATCCTCGACGGCAAACCCGGTCTGAGCATCTCAGACCTGCTCGGACGCGCTGTAGCCGTCGGCAGCGCGTCTCTCTGGAGGCTCCATGCCCTGCTCGCGTTCTACCTGTCCCCGTGATGCCATCCACACTGAGTTTGGCCCAGCCTGCGCTCTTTCCGTCGGAGGACGCCATGTCGCGCTCTAAAGCCCCGCCGCGCATCAAGGGCCCTTACTCCGAGCGTGGGGGGACTCGCTTTCGCATTCGCATCTGCGACGCGGATGGACGGCGTGACCTGTCTTTTGCGACTAGAAAGGAGGCTTTGGCTGCCATCAGAAAGGCGGCTCGCGCGCTTCCCCCGTCTGCCAAGGGCCGCTCGCTGCGCAAGATCCTCGACGCCTATGTCCGAGACAAGGTGCAGCAAGGCGTATGCAGCGCGATCACCGCCGATGATCAGCGGTCTCGGCTCCTCGGCTGGCTCGGCGACTCGCTCGAAGACGACCCATGCAAGCTGACCCCCAAGCGCGCTGCGGCCCTCTATGAGAATTTGGTCCAAACACCCACGGGCAAGACCGGCCAGCCACCCACCGCGGCCACCCACCGTTACTACCTCAAGCTGGTCAAGGCGCTGTTCAGCTGGGCGGTGAATAAGGGCTATGTCCTCGAGAGCCCCTTCGCCAACATTCAGCCCGTCGGTCGGCCCAACCGCGGCAAGAAGCAGCTCCGCTTCGATGAGGCCGAACGGTTCATCACCACCGCCTTCCAGCGTTTTGACGAAAGGCAGGACACAATGGCGCTGGCGGCGGTGACTGCACTGCTACTGGGCTGCCGGGCCAGCGAGGTGCTCCAACTGCGGGTTCGCGACCTGGACTGCGGCGGGACCAAGCTGTGGGTCGCCTCGCGCGACGGCACGTACCGGGGCAAGACCGCCAACGCCGCGCGCGATCCCGACGTGCCCGAGGTACTGCGCCCGCGGCTGCTGAAGCTGAGCGCTGACCAGGCGCCCGATGCCTACTTGTTCGGCCTGGGCTCCACGGGCAAGCCCAAGAACCGCCAGCTATTACACAGCACCGTGCAGAGGCTGTGCGTGGCGGCCGGGGTGCCGGTGGTCTGCCCGCACAGCCTCCGCGGGGTCTGGGCGACCGCGGGCGTGCGCTCAGGCGCGCTCTCTCATGCAGTCGCCGCCGCGCTGGGTCACGGCTCCTTTGCGGTGACAGCCAAGCATTACGTAAAGCCTGGAACGCTGGACGGAGCTCGGACTGAGCGACTGGTGCAGCTACTGGACTTGGACTCGCCCAAACCAGGCTCGCGACCCGCGAGCCCGTCCGCCGAGCAGCTTCTGGCTGCGCTGCCCCCTGAGACCCTGGCGAGACTGATCGAGCTCGCGGGCCGGACGCTGCAGCCGAAGGCATAACTCGTCCCGGCGGCAGTCTTCTGGCCGCTCTGGGTCACGGCTCTTTTGCTGTGGCGGCCAAGCACTACGTGCAGCCTGGCGCTGTGGACGGTGCCCGAACGGAGCGGCTGGTGCAGCTGCTGGACTTGGACGCAGCCAAACCAGGCTCGCAGCCCCCGAGCCCATCCGCCGAGCAAATGCTGGCTTCGCTGCCCGCTGAGACCCTGGCGAGGCTGCTAGAGCTCGCAGATCGGCGACTCGAGCAGAAAGCCTAGATCGCCCCCGGCGGCAGACTCGTACCTGCGCGCCGGTCGGCCTGCCCTCTGCTGATGTCACCGCCCGCTCTCTTGCGCGCTGGCATTCATCACCCTCAACCTGCTAGGTTGACCCCGCTAACCACCCCCAGCCACAAAACCTCAGTCGGACGGTCGCCACTTTTCGCAAGCGCGGCGACGTGGAGCTTCCCGCATGTCCCTGCAAGCCGGCCAGATCGTCCATGTCCGGTCCCGTCAGTATCTGGTCGAAGAGGTAGTGCCGCCACCACGGACGGCCGAAGACACGCTGGTCCGCCTGTCGTGCCTGGAAGACGATGCGCTGGGCGAGCGGCTGGAGGTGCTGTGGGAGCGCGAGGTCGGCGCCCGCCCGCTGGGCGATTCGACCTGGGAGGAGATCGCCACCCGCGGGTTTGATGACCCGCAGCTGTTCTCGGCCTACCTGCACACGCTGCGCTGGAACTGCGTCACCTCCACCAACGCCCGGCTGTTCCAGGCGCCCTACCGCGCCGGCATCGAGGTCAAGGCCTACCAGCTGGAGCCGCTGCGCAAGGCGCTGCAGATGCCGCGCGTCGGCCTGTTCATCGCCGACGACGTGGGCCTGGGCAAGACCATCGAGGCGGGCCTCATCCTGCGCGAGCTGCTGATGCGCCAGAAGGTGCGCCGCGTCATCATCGCCTGCCCGCCCTCGGTCGTGCGGCAGTGGCAGGAGGAGATGGAGCAGCGCTTCGGCCTGACCTTCGTCATCTATGACCGCGATTTCGTCGCCGCTCGCCGCCAGGAGCGCGGCTACGGTGTGAACCCGTTCTCGACCCATACCCGCTTCATCCTCTCGCATGCGCTGCTGCGTGATGAGACCTACGCCGCGCCGCTGCGCGACTGGCTCGGCACTTTCTGCCCCGGCGCCCTGCTCATCCTGGACGAGGCGCACAACGCCGCCCCGGCCAGCGGCGCCAAGTACGCCGTCGACTCGCACCTGACCAGCACCGTGCGCGAGCTGGCGCGCAGCTTCGAGCACAAGCTGTTCCTGTCCGCCACCCCGCACAACGGCCACTCCAACAGCTTCGCCGCGCTGCTGGAGATCCTCGACCCGCAGCGCTTCTGCCGCGGCGTGCCGATCTCCGATCCCAAGCTGCTTGACGCGGTCATGGTCCGCCGGCTCAAGAGCGACCTGCGCGAGCTCAGCGACGACTTCCCCGAGCGCCACATCATTCCGCTTTCGATCGCCGGCCTGCCCGAGAGCACGCCCGAGCTGCGCCTGTCGCACCTGCTGGCGCAGTACCGCCGCGCCCGCGAAGCGCGCATGGTCGGGGCGACCCGCTCGCAGATTGCCTCCGCGATGCTGGTCGTGACCTCGCTGCAGAAGCGCCTGCTGTCCTCTATCGAGGCCTTCGCCAGCACCCTCCAGGTTCATCGCCGCGCCGTCGACCAGGCGCTCGCCCAGGCCAGCCGCGCCGCGCCCGCGCCGTCCCAGCCGCAGCCCGCGCTGCCGCTGCTCACCGAGTCCCCCGGCGCTGACGACGAGCGCGCCGACCTGGAAGAGTCCGAGGTCCAGGCCGAAGAAGAAGCCGAGATGGAGCGCGCGACTCAAAGCGCCGCCGCGCCCGGCTCACGCGAAGTCGAGCTGCTCGCCGAGATGACCGAGATCGCCGCCCGCCACCGCTACGAGCCCGACGCCAAGGTGCGGCGCCTCATCACCTGGCTGCGGCACAACCTCTGCCCCGAGCTCGGCGCCCCCGGCGCCCGCTGGAACAACCGCCGCGTCCTCATCTTCACCGAGTACGCCGACACCAAGCGCTACCTGGTCGAGCAGCTGGAGCAGGCAATCGCCGGCAGCGACCAAGCCGATCGCCGCATCGGCACCTTCCACGGCGGCATGGGCGACGATTCCCGCGAAGAAATCAAAAAAGCCTTCAATCACGACCCCGCCCAGCACCCCCTACGCATCCTGGTCGCCACCGACGCCGCCCGCGAGGGCGTGAACCTGCAGAACCACTGCGCCGACCTGTTCCACTTCGACGTGCCGTGGAACCCCGGCCGCATGGAGCAGCGCAACGGACGCATCGACCGCAAGCTCCAGCGCGCCAAAGAAGTCCGCTGCCACTACTTCGTCCTGCCCCAGCGCGCCGAGGACCGCGTTATTGACGTGCTGGTGCGCAAGACCGCCACCATCTACAAGGAGCTCGGCAGCCTGTCGCCGGTCATCGTCCGTGACCTCGGTCGGCTGCTCGATCCCGGCATCGTGCCCGAGCAGGCGCAGCAGCTCGCCGACTCGATCGAGGCCATCGCGCCCGAGCCGACTGACGCCCCCTCGCGCACCATCCAGAAAGAGCTGGAGCAGACCCGCGTCCGCAAAAAGCAGCTCGCCGAGCAGGTCGAGCTGCTCCTGGGCATGCTCAAGGAGTCGCGGGACTGGCTGCAGCTCGACGGCCACCACTTTCGTGACGCGGTCTCCGCCTCGCTGCAGCTCTTGGGTGCCGAGCCGCTGGTTGCCGCGTCCAAGGATGAAGTGATCAGCGACCCCGAGACCGCCCGCTGGGTCCTGCCGGCGCTCGACCAGCGCAAAGGCGCCGACCCGACCTGGGCGGTCACCCTTGACACTCTGCGCCGCCCGCGCGCCCGCGATGAGAAGCCGTGGGAGTGGCGCAAGAGTGCACCGATCCGCCCCGTGGTCTTCCGCGACCCCGGCACCCTGGACGGCGAGGTCGTGCACCTGCACCTGGAGCACCGGGTCGTGCAGCGGCTCCTCGGGCGGTTCCTCTCGCAGGGGTTCCTGCACCACGAGCTAGTCCGCGCCTGCGTGTGTCTTATCGATGAGCCCACACCGCACGTGCTGGCCCTGGGTCGGCTGTCGCTTTACGGCGAGCACGCCGCGCGCCTGCACGACGAGGTGCTGGCGGTCGCCGCCCCGTGGACCGATCCGCTCACCCGCGGCAAGCGCAAGCTGGCGCCGCTGCCCGAAGGCCAGAAAGACAACGTGATGCAGCTGCTAGAACGGTCGCTGCAGACCCCGCGCCTGCGCAGCGTCCCCGAAGCCGCTCGCCAGCACTTCCGACCACACGCCGCCCGCGACGTCGCCGAGCTGGTGCCGCACCTGACCCGCCGCGCCGAGGTTCTGGTCGACCGCGCCCGCAAGAAGCTCAGCGAGCGCGGCGAGAAAGAGGCCGCCGCGATGGTCGACATCCTGCACGGCCAGCAGGCCCGCATCCAGCAGGAGATCGACAAGCTCAACCGGACGCTCGACGGCCAGATGGCCTTCGAGTTCAAGGACCCCGCCGAGCGCCGCCAGCGTGAGGCCGACCGCCGCTACTGGCCGCAGCGCCTGCAAGAGATCGAGCACGAGCTCGACGCCGAGCCCGCCCGCATCCGCGCCGCCTACGAGGTCAAGGCGGTGCGCATCGATCCAGTGGGCCTTATCTACCTGTGGCCGGTCGCGGTCTGAGCGGGGAGGAAAAGTACATCATGGCGCAGCCCCAAGATCTCGAGCTCCGCGCGCACAAGGACTGGCTGGGATTCCTGCAGCCGGTCGGCCTGGTGGTGTCGCCGCTGGCCCTGTCCAAGGCGCAGGCCGTCGTCAACCGCAACATCCTCCCGGTGCAGCAAGCGCTGCAGACGCTGGTGCGCAAGGACGCCGAGGAGCGCGCCTACCTGGAGCCGGGCGGCTTCCCCGCCTTCGCCCAGCAGGTCCTCGGCTGGGAGCCGGGCGATCTGTGGGGTGCTCCGGGCGCGCCGCCGCTGCCGGACGACCTGCCGCTGCCGCTGCCCGACTATGGCGAGACGCTGGAGCCGACCTACGCCGTGCCCGACCCTGACCGTCCGAGCCGCTTCCTGCTGCTCGTCAAAGAACTGCCCACCGGCGCCGCGCTGGACGATCCAGGCCCCGACGAGGGGCGCTCCTGGCACGCCAGCCCGCAGGCCAAGTTTGAGCGGCTCTTGCGCGAGCGTGAGGTGCCGGCCGGGCTCCTCCTCAACGGTCTCGCCGTGCGCCTGACCTACGCGCCGCGCGGCGAGACCTCGGGCCACCTGAGCTTTCCCATCCAGGCCATGACCGAGGTGCCGGGCCGCCTGATCCTCGGCGCCCTGCACATGCTGCTGGGCACCGACCGCGTGTTCAGCGGACCCGTCGACCGCCGCCTGCTGGCGCTGCTCGCCGAGAGCCGCAAGTACCAGAACGAGGTCTCGACCCAGCTTGCCGAGCAGGTGCTGGGGGCGCTGATCGACCTGCTGGGTGGCTTCCAGGCCGCCGATGAGGCGTCCGCCGCCGCGCTCCTGTCCGGCGTCGCCGCCAAGGACATCTACGGCGGCCTGCTGACGACGCTGCTGCGCCTGGTGTTCCTGCTGTATGCCGAGGACCGGGGCCTGTTGCCGCGCGATCCGGTCTACAGCAGCCACTACGCGGTGACCGGCCTGTACGAGCGCCTGCGCGAAGACGTCGGCCGCAACCCCGACACTATGGATCAGCGCTACGGCGCGTGGGCGCACCTGTTAAGCCTGTTCCGCCTCATCTATCACGGCGGGGCCCACGGCGAGCTGCGGCTGCTCGGGCGGCGCGGGCAGCTGTTCGATCCGGATGAGTATCCGTTCCTCGAAGGCCGCCCGGTCGGCCAGCGCAGTGAGAGCATGGGCCTCACGCCCGCCGACATCCAGCCGCCGCGCGTCTCCGATGGGGTGATCTACCGCGTGCTGCAGGGGCTGCTGGTCCTCAAGGGCGAGCGCCTGTCGTATCGCGCCCTCGATGTCGAGCAGATCGGCTCGGTCTACGAGGCGATGATGGGCTTCGAGATCCAGCGCGCCGCAGGACCGAGCATCGCCGTGCTGCCGCAGCACGTAGTAGTGAACCTCCGCGCGCTGCTCGCCGCCAAGCCGACCGAGCGGGCCAAGCTCCTCAAGGAGTGGGCGGCCTGCGATCTGTCCGCCAAGGAAGCCGAGGCGCTGCGCGAAGCCAGCACCCCCGAGGCGGCGGTCGCGGCGCTCGGACGCAAGGCGTCGCACCGGACCCCCGCCATCCTGCCGCCCGGCGCGATGTACCTGCAGCCCGGCGAAGAGCGGCGGCGCTCCGGCTCGCACTACACCCCGCGCACGCTGACCGGGCCGATCGTCCAGACGACCCTGCGGCCGGTGCTGGAGGCGCTCGGGCCGAATCCCAGTGCTGCGCAGCTGCTGGACCTGAAGGTCTGCGATCCGGCCATGGGCTCGGGGGCGTTCCTCGTCGAAGCGTGCCGGCAGCTCGCCGAGCGCCTGGTCGCCGCGTGGGAGCACCACCGCAACATGCCGCCGGTGCCGCCGGATGAGGAGCCGCTGCTGCACGCGCGGCGGTTGGTGGCGCAGCGCTGCCTGTACGGAGTGGACAAGAATCCGTTTGCCGTGAACCTGGCCAAGCTGTCGCTGTGGCTGGTGACGCTGGCCAAGGATCATCCGTTTACCTTCCTTGACCACGCGCTCAAGCACGGCGACTCACTGGTCGGCCTGACGCGGCGGCAGATCGGCGCCTTCACCTGGCAGCCGGAGCACAAAGAGAGCGGGCCGCTGTTCGCCAACATCAAGGGCCACGTCGACGCGGCGCGGGTACACCGCGAGGCGATCCAGGCCCTGGGCGAGGATGACGAGGGACGAAAGCGCGAGCTTCACCGCGAGGCCGAGGACGCAATCGCCAGTGTGCGCCAGGTCGGCGACCTGGTGGTGGCGGCGTTCTTCGCAGAGGAGAAGGACAAGGCGCGGGAGACCCGGCGGCGGGAACTGGATCGGCGGGTGCAAGCTGGGGAGACAGTGGCGCTGCAGGGGCTGGCGGACGAGCTGCGGCAGGAGTGGAATGTCGTGCCGTTCCACTGGGAGATCGAGTTTCCAGAGGTGTTCGGGAGGGAGAATCCGGGGTTTGATGCGATGGTGGGGAATCCGCCGTTCGCTGGAAAAAACAGCATCATTAACAGTAATGCGGCAGGCTACCTGGATTGGTTAAAGGAAGTACACGAAGGCGCTCACGGAAACGCGGACCTGGTAGCTCATTTTTTCCGGCGAGCATTCAACTTATTGCGAGATAGAGGGACGTTCGGGCTAATCGCGACAAATACGATTGCGCAAGGAGATACTCGAAGCACAGGTCTCAGATGGATTTGTGAGCAGAGGGGCAATATCTATGAGGCTCAAAAGCGGTTGAAGTGGCCCGGTCTCGCAGCAGTTGTAGTTAGCGTCGTGCACATTCAGAAGGGACGCCATGCAACGCAAGGGTGGTTGGGTGGTGCGCAGGTTCCACTAATAAGTGCTTTCTTATTTCATGCTGGTGGAAATGATGATCCGGTCGTGCTAAGCGCAAACGCTAACAAGAGTTTTCAAGGTAGCATCCTCCTTGGAATGGGATTTACATTTGATGATACTTCAAAAGAAGCTTCTCGAATCGTAGAGAAAGAGCGTTTGATTGCGAAAGATTCACGCAATGCAGAACGGATATTTCCTTACCTCGGAGGAGATGAAGTTAACTCTAGTCCGGAACATAAGCATCATCGTTTTGTTATCAATTTCGGCGAAATGACCGAACAACAGGCGAGGCAGTGGCCTGATTTATTGAAAATTGTAGAGGAGAAAGTCAAACCTAAACGGTTGACTGACAATCGCGAATCATACAGGCGCTATTGGTGGCAGTATGCCGAGAAGCGCGGTGAGCTTTTCCGAGTTACGCAAGATCTTGAACGAGTGCTGGTCTGTTCGCGTCACCAACACCACTGGTGCGTCGCTTCGGTTCCGACGGGTCCTGTATTTTCAGAGGCCCTGATCATATTTGCTCTTCGCGGGTTTTCATCATTCGCCGTTATGCAGTCTCGGCTTCACGAAATTTGGGCTCGCTTCTTCGGCTCGTCCTTAGAAGATCGTCTGCGCTACACACCCTCCGATTGCTTCGAAACATTTCCGTTTCCAGAAAACTGTGAACAGAATCATGAGCTGGAAACTTCAGGCAAGACCTACCTCGAATTCCGTGCCGTTCTGATGGCCAAAACCCAGCAAGGCATGACGGATACGTACAATCGCTTCCACGACCCCGACGAACGCGACCCCGACATCCTCAAACTGCGCGAACTCCACGCCGCCATGGACCGCGCTGTCCTCGACGCCTACGGCTGGACCGACATCCCCACCGCCTGCGAGTTCCGCCTCGACTACGAAGAAGATGAAGACAGTGACGAAGCCCCCAGCCGCCGCAAGAAGCCCTACCGCCTGCGCTGGCCCGCCGAAGTCCATGACGAGGTCCTCGCCCGCCTCCTCGACCTGAACCAGAAGCGCGCTGAGGCCGAGCGCCTCGCCGGTGCCCTCGCCGAGCCCAAAGCCGCTAAGGTCCCGCCCAAGCCCCGCCGCCCGCGCAAGGACAAGACCGACTCCGCCACGCCTTCCCTCTTCGGCTCCGACCCGGACAAGGAGACTCCATGACCCCCGCCGATGTCCGCGCCCACCTGGTGGACGCGCTGCGCCTGGATCTCATCGGCCCCGCCGTGGACGATCTGACCCACGCCCAAGAGGTGCTGTCCACCGCGCCCTCGCAGTGGTACCTGGGCGGGTTCCTCGTCCCCTTCGAAGCCCCCGACAGCCAGCGCGGCGGCGAGGACACCGGCGAGCAGCTGGACCTGATGGAGCGGCCCGGGGCCGGCGATGATGAGGACACGCCCGAGACCGCCTCGGCCCGACGCGGCTTCTTTCCCTCATCCCTTGGCCTGAGCTTCCTGTGTCCTGCCGACGCCCCGCCCCTGGACGTCACCATCACCTGGGGCGACTATCAGCCGCTCGGCAAGGAAGAAAAGGACGGCGATGCCGCGGCCGACGGCACCGCCGAGCCGCGGGCTTCCCGGCGCAGCCAGTGGCAGCGCATCCCGCGGGCGGCTGCGCTGCAGGTGACGCTGCAAGAAGGCCCGCCGCGCACCCTGGAGGTGCCCGACAGCGGCTGCCTGCAGCTGGTCGCCTCTGTGCGGCGCGTCCCGCCGGGCAGCTCGGTCCCGGCCGGCGCGCTCGCAGTATCGCTGTTTCTGGTCAACAACCGCCAGCCTTCTCCCGACAGCGCCCGCGATCAGGGCTACATCTTTCAGGCGGTCCTCACCGCGCGCTGCGCCGCCGGATTCATCCCCCGCCCCGATGTGAGCTGCCAGGACGGCGACGAGTGGGACGGCAAGGTCGCGGACCTGCAGTATCGCGACGAGGTCGAGTACGTGGTCGGCCACAACGTCGCGGCCACCGCGCACACGGATGCTCAAGGCCGCTGCTGCGAAGTACGGACCACCTGGGTGCCCGCCGCCGAGGTGGAAAAGGTGGTGCCGGGCAGAGTCAAAGATGTCGAGCTGTCCATGGAGGTCCTGGCCCAAGCCGCCTCCGGCGAGCAGGTGCGGGGCATGCTCAGCGGCCTTTTGACCCACTATGAAAAGTGGATTCGCCAGCAGGTGCTGCCCGAAGACTCGCGCCGCGCCGCGGTCGGCCGCGAGCTGCTGCGCGACGCCGAGAACGCCCGCCAGCGCATCCAGGCAGGGCTGCAGGCGCTGGACAGCCCGGAGGTGCTGCTCGCCTTTCGCCTCGCCAACCGCGCGATCGCCACCGCCCTGCGCCAGCGCGCCTGCCACGGCACCGACAAGAGCCCGGCGAGCGTCGAGGCGCCGCGCTGGTATCCCTTCCAGCTCGCCTTCCTGCTGATGAACCTGAACGGACTGGCGCAGCCCACGCACGGCGACCGCAAGATCGTCGATCTGCTGTTCTTCCCGACGGGCGGCGGCAAGACCGAGGCGTACCTGGGGCTGGCCGCCTTCACCCTGCTGCTGCGGCGGCTGCGTCACCCGGGCCTTGGCGCGTGCGGGGTCAGCGTCCTTATGCGCTACACGCTGCGCCTCTTGACCCTGGACCAGCTGGGCCGCGCCGCGACCCTCATCTGCGCGCTGGAGCAGCTGCGCCAGGCCGACCCCGCGCAGCTCGGCCCGTGGCCCTTTGAGATCGGCCTGTGGGTGGGCCAGACCGCGACCCCGAACCGCATGGGCAAAAAGGGCGACAGCGACGAGTATACCGCCCGCAGCCGCACCATCGCCTACCAGAACGATGACAAGCGCAAGCCCGCGCCGATTCCCATCGAGAACTGCCCGTGGTGCGGCACCAAGTTCAACCCGAACTCGTTCCTGCTGCTGCCAACTCCGGACGCGCCGCTCGATCTGCGGGTGCGCTGCGTCAGCCGGCGCTGCGCGTTCAATGGCGCTTCGGAAAGCGCGATGCTGCCGATCCTGGCAGTGGACGAGCCGATCTACCGGCGGCTGCCGTGCTTCCTCATCGCCACGGTGGACAAGTTCGCGGCGCTGCCGTGGGTCGGCCAGACCGGGGCGCTGTTTGGTCGCGTCGAGCGGCACGACAAGGACGGCTTCTACGGGCCGGCGGACCCCGGTCAGGGACGACCGCTGGGCGGACGGCTGCCGCCGCCGGATCTGGTGATTCAGGACGAGCTGCACCTCATCTCCGGGCCGCTCGGCACCATGGCGGGGCTTTATGAGACGGCGATTGACGCGCTGTGCAGCACCGACCCGGAGCTTGGGGACGGGACGCCGCGGCCCAAGATCGTCGCCTCGACGGCTACGGTGCGACGGGCAAGCAGCCAGATCCGGGCGCTGTTCGGCCGCGAAGAGGTCGAGATCTTTCCGCCGCCCGGTCCGGATCGGCGCGACTCGTTCTTTGCCTGTACAGTGCCGTCGAGCGAGCGCCACCCGCGCCTGTACGTCGGCGTGGCCAGCCAAGGGCGCAGCTTGAAGGTCGTGCTGCTGCGCACCTACCTGGCCTTGATGGCGGCGGCGCAGAAACACTGGCAGGCGGCCGGCGGCGCGAGCAATCCGCAGAATCCCGCGGACCCGTACATGACGCTGCTCGGCTACTTCAACTCCCTGCGCGAGCTCGGCGGCTCGCGGCGCATCGTCGAAGATGAAGTCAACCACCGCCTCGGCGGCTACGGATCGCGGCGGCGCGTCGGAGAAAAAGAAGGCGTGTTCGCACGGCGGCAGATCGACGACCTCCCCCAGGAGCTGACCTCGCGGGTGAGCACCAATCAGGTGGCCGACACCAAGCGCCGCCTGGCGCTGCCGTTCCACGAGACCGAGCGGGTGGACGTGGCGCTGGCCACCAACATGATCTCGGTGGGCCTTGATATCACGCGGCTCGGGCTGATGGTGGTGCTCGGGCAGCCCAAGACCGCCTCGGAGTACATCCAGGCGACCAGCCGCGTCGGCCGCAGCGACGAAAAACCGGGCCTGGTGGTGACCCTTCTGAACGTGCACCGGCCGCGCGACCGCTCGCACTACGAGCGCTTCTGCGCCTGGCACCGCACGTTCTATCGCTCGGTCGAGACCACTAGCGTCACCCCGTTTTCGCCGCGGGCGATCGATCGCGGGCTGGCCGGGGTCACGGTGGCCCTGGCCCGGCACGGCCTGCGCGAGCTGACCGCGCCGCCGCGCGCCGTGGCCATCACCGCCCACCGCCGCCCGCTGGCGTTTGTCGCCGATGTCCTTGGTCGCCGGGCGGAGCGCCACCAGGAGATGACGGCGGCGGAAGCCGAGGCGCTGCGCCAGAAGCTCAAGGGCCGCGTCAACGATCTGCTGGATGTGTGGGAGTCGATCGCCCATGAGAAGTCCAGCACCGGCTCGGGCCTGCAGTACCAGCGCGAGACCGGCGGCGACCCGCCACTACTGCGCCAGCCGACCGATCCGGAGCTGCTGAAGCTGCCGCTGCCAGCGCGCAAGTTCAAGGCGGCGCGCAGCCTGCGCGATGTCGAGCCGAGCGTGAACCTGTGGGTGCGCAACCCCGACGGCTTCATGGTCGAGGAGGAGTCCAAGTGAAGGGCAAGCGCAAAGTCCCACCGAGCGGGCAGATTCGGCAGAGCCAGCTCATCACGACCTTCGGACCGGGGGCGATGGTCGACTTCCCGGATCACTCGGTGCTCATCGGCGGCCTGGATCACTGGACCGGAGACCGTCGGAGAATCCCGGAGGAGCGGCTGGAGGCGCGCATCTGCGAGCAGCTGAACCTGGAGCAGGTGGCGATGTTCGCCCCACCCGTGGACACCGACCAGGAGGACGGCCCGCGCACCGGCATCACCTCGTTTACGTTTCCGGCCTGGTTTGTCGCGCAGCTGCCGGTCGATGAGATCTTCGTCGACCCGACGGGCAAGGAGTATCGCAGCCGGCCGCTCCTTCACTGGAACAAGCTGGTCAAAGGGAAGTACCTGACCCGGGATCGCAAGACGGCGTCGGTGGTCCCTGTGCGCTTCGTCCAGGGCTGCCGCAACGGCCACATCAGCGACATTGATTGGTACAGCTTTGTCCACGACGATCTCAAGTCCAGCTGCCGCGGCCAGCTGTGGCTGGAAGAAGGCGGCACCGGCGGCGACCTGGGCGACATCTTTGTCCGCTGCGAGGGCTGCAAGCTGCGCCGCGTGCTGGGCTTGGTGAAGCTGGAAAAGACCGCGGTGCTCGGCTACTGCCGCGGCCAGCGCCCGTGGCTCGGACCCAAGGCCGCCGAGGTCTGCCAGTCGCAGACCCACGAGGGCGCCGAGCCAAACCGCCTGCTCGTCCGCTCGGCCAGCAACGCCTACTTCGCGCAGGTCATGAGCGCTATCTCGATCCCGGATCGCGCCGGCACGGTCCGCAAGGCGGTGGACCCGATCTGGGAGGATGAGCTGAAGTTCATCGAGGACCTGGACGACCTGCAGCGCCTGCGCAAGAAGAACAAGCCCAAAGTCACCGCGCCGCTGGCCGGGCTCTCGGATGAAGAGGTGTGGGCGGAGATTCATCGGCGGCGGGCCCCGCCCGCCAAAGCGGTCAGCATCAAGCAAGCCGAGATCGAGACCCTGCTGTCCAGCCAGGTCGAAGAGAGCGAGGACGTACCCGAGGAGGATTTCTACGCGCGGGCGCGACCCCTCGACGCCCTGACCTCGCCCTTGCGCGAGCGCATCGCGCGGATCGTGCTGGTGCACCGGCTGCGCGAGGTGCAGGCGCAGGTGGGCTTCACCCGCTTTGAGGCGGTGGTCCCCGATATCGACGGCGAGCTGGCGCTGGGCGTGCAGCGGGCGGCGCTGGCCATCGATACGACGTGGGTGCCGGCGATCGAGAACCGCGGCGAGGGGGTGTTTATCGCCTTCCAGCCGGAGGCCATCCGCGCGTGGCAGCGCTCGGACGCCGTGACCCAGCGCGGCCGGAAGCTGATGGCGGGCTTTGACGCCTTCTGCAAGGCGAAGAACCTGAAG
>DAOMZC010000073.1:0-14000 GCA_035437965.1 Pseudomonadota bacterium | reverse complement strand
GGAGGTGAGCGGCACCTTGCTGGAGGAGCCCGCGGGGGCGGTGCTGCTGGATGCCGAAGCGCTGGCCGAGCAGAGCGTCGCCAACCGCCCGCTGCGCAAGGCGGCGCACGCGCGCGTGATCGAGCGCGAGCAGGCGCTGCGTCTGGCCAAGACGCGGCTGTGGCCGTGGCCCGAGCTCAACGCGCGCTTTGGCCAGACCGGCTCGTCGAAGTATCCCAACGACTGGCAGGCCGGGTTCACGCTGCCGCTGCCAGTGCTGAACCTGAACGCCGGGCCCATCCAGGTCGCGGCGGCCGAGTTCGACAAAGAGCACGCAGCGGAGCAGGCCCAGATCGAGACGCTGAAGCAGGCCGTGTACGCGGCCTGCGCCGAGCTTAAACTGCGCCACAAGATCCTCCGCCGCTTCCGCAGCGAGGTTCTCCCGGTCCTCTCCGAGCACGACCAGCTGATGGAGATCGCGGTCCGCGGCGGCCAGCTCGACCTCTCGGCCTTGCTGAGCAGCGAGGAGAGCGTGCTGCGCGGGCAGCGCGACTACAGCGCCGCGCGCCTTGCCTTCCGTCAGGCCTGGCTGATGCTGGAGGCCGCGGTCGGCGCCTCGGTGGGCGAGGTCCTGCGGTGAGGGCCACGGCGACTTCCTTTGAGCGCTTCGAGTACAAGTACCTGGTGCCGGAGCCGGTGGCGCAGGCGCTGCTTGCGTTTGTCGCCCCGTTTATGCGCTGCGATGACTGGGCGCCCGGAGGCCAGCGCATCACCAACCTGTATCTCGACTCCCCGGAGCTCGACTTCATGCGGGCGCACCGGGAGTCCGCTCCGGACCGCAGCAAGCTGCGCGTGCGGGCGTACGGAGATCCGCCGGTCGGCCCCGCCTTCTTCGAGATCAAGAGGAAGGTCAAAAACGTCACCTTCAAGGACCGCGCCGTGGTCCCGCTGGCGGCGGTGCCGGCGCTCCTGCGCGGGGAGGTCGATCCGGCGCAGCTGGGCAAGACCGCGGCGGAGCAGCGCACGCTCGAGCACTTCCTGTATCTGATGATGACCTACCGCGCCGAGCCCAAGGCGCTTGTGACCTACTGCCGGCAGGCCTTCACGACGCTGGAGCCGAGCGACGAGACCCGCCTGACCCTGGATCGTGACATCTGCTACCAGGCGGCGCGCGGTCCCCTGCTAAGCGGAGACCCGCGAGCCTGGTCTCACCTGTGCGGAGTCGGGAACTATCAGAGCGAGGCCGCCACGCTCATCGAGATCAAGTTCCGCGGCCTCGCGCCCTGGTGGATAACTGAGCTCGTGCAAAAGCTGCGGCTGACGCTCAGCTCGTACTCCAAGTATGTGACGGCAATGACTGTCGAGGAGCTCGCAGCGGACCGCGACTGGGACCTGGCGCCCTGGTCGAGCTGGCCCCCGGGGTGGCCGAGCGGGATGGGCGGCTGACATGGACACCCGCATCGGCTGGGATCTGACGCTGGCGGCGCTGCTCCTTTCCTTCGCGCTGTCCATGATCGTGTCCTGGGTCTACGTCGCCACCTACCAGGGTCTGTCGTATATGCGGAGCTTCGCCACGACGCTCGCCATCGCCGGGGTGCCCGCGGCGCTGGTCATGCTGGCGATTGGCGATGACGTGGCGCGCGGCCTGGGGCTCTTGGGGGCGCTGACCTTGATTCGCTTCCGCAGCTCGCTCAAGGACACCCGCGATCTGATCTTCGCCTTTACCGCGCTGGGCGTCGGGGTCGCCTGCGGCGTGCTCGCTTTCGCGGTCGCCATCATCGGCACCGCGGTATTCTGCGCGGCCATGGTAGGTCTGTCCTTTTCCTCTTTTGGCTCGCGGCAGCTCCATAACGCGGTGCTGCGCCTGCAGGTGCCGACCGACGCCGCGGCGCAGCAGGCGGTGAGCCAGCTGCTCACCCGCTTCGCCCCGAGCTTTGTCCTTATCAACCTGCGCGAGCTCGGAAGTGGCACGCAGGAGCACGCCTATCACCTGAAGCTGCGCGACGCGGTCGACAAGGGACAGATCCTCCAGTCGCTCGCCGCGATCCCCGGAGTCAGCGGCGCGACCTTGCTCATGCAGGACAGATCCATTGAACCCTAAAGACCTCCTTTACGGCTTGCGCGAGCGCCTGCCCGCGCTGCTCTTGATCGCCCTGGCCGGGACGGGATTCTGGGTGTTCTCGCACGGGATGACCCTGGGGTCGGGCTCGATCGTCGGCTACGCCGAGGACCAGCTGCACACCGTCGGACCGCTGCAGGCCGGTCGGCTGCAGGCGGTGCCGGTGCGACTGGGCCAGTCGGTGAAGGCGGGCGAGGTGCTGGCGCAGCTCGACCCGCGGCCGCTGGAGCTGCGGCGCGAGCGGCTGCGCGCCGAGCTCGCCCAGGCGCAGGCGGTGGTCGTGGCGGAGCAGGAGCTGCAGGACACGCTCCTGCAGCTCAACCAGGTGCAGGCGGTCAGTACGCACATCGACGAGGCGCGCGCCCGGGCCGAGCTGCGCGAGCTGGATCTGCAGGTCAAGCGACTGGCGTGGCTGAGCGCCCGGCGCCTGGTCCGCGAGAGTGAGCTCGAGGACGCGCGGCGACGGCAGCGCGCGCTGGCGGCGGACCTCGAAGCGCGACCTGCGGGGACGGCGCACGAGCTCGCGCTGATGGGCCGGCGGCCCCGCCCAGCGGCCGAGCAGGCGCAGCGGCTGGCCGAGCGGCTCGCCCCCTACCGCGCCGCCGTTGTCGCCAGCGAAGCCGCGCTGCGCGAGGTGGAGTTCGAGCTCGCTGCGTTGACCCTGCGCTCGCCCGTGGACGGGCGGGTCGCGGGCATCCTGCAGCGAGCGGGCGACGTGCTGGGCGCCGGGATGGCGGTGGTCACGGTGGTGACGACCCGCCCCGGGCACATCGTCGCGTACCTGCCCGAGCGGCAGCTGCACACGCTGCAGCCGGGCGCGCCGGTCCTGGTGCGCCGCCCGAGAGCACTGTTGTCGGCGCTGAGCGGCCGCGTGGCGGAGCTTGCGCCGATGGTCGAGGAGATCCTGCCGCGCGCCCGCACCTCGGCGTCCGTGCCGGCCTGGGGCCGCAGAGCGGTCATTGTGCTCGACAATCCGGTGCCGCTGGTCCCGGGGGAGGCGTTCCGTGTCAGTGCTCGCTAGCTGGGTGGCCGCGGCCGGACTGCTCGTCTCGGAGCCGTCTGCCATCACCGTACCCGACGGGCTGCTCGCCACCACGAGCATGCCCGAGCTCTCGGCGATCGTGTGGAATCCGGTCCTGTCGCGCTATCTGGTCGCAAGCGATGACACCGGGGACAAGCTGCAAGGGACAAACCATGCGCCCTGGCTGTTCGCGCTGAGCCTGGAGGGCCGCCTGGACAGCACCCCGATCCCCATCCTCGGTCTGGACAAGCTCAATGACGCCGAGGCCCTGTGCGCGGGCCCGGCCGGTAGCTTCTTCCTTGCGACTTCGCACTCAGCCAACCGCAAGGGGAAAGACAAGGCCGAGCGGCGCCGGCTGCTCCAGCTGGAGCTGAGCGGACGGACGCTGCAGATCATCGGCGCGGTGGACCTGGCCGAGGCGGTCGCGGCGGCAGGGGTGGTTCCCCCCGGGGGGCTGGACATCGAGGGGCTGGCGTTTCGCGCGGGCGCGCTCTACGTCGGGCTCAAGGCCCCACAGACCGCCACCGGAGCGGCGCTCATCTTGCGCATCGGCGAGGTGCTCCCTGCGCTCAAGACCGGGGTGCTCCGCGCAGAGCAGGTGCAGCGCTGGGCCGAGGTCCCGCTGCACGTGACTGCGGCGGGCGGCTCGGTCGCGCAGGGAATCTCCGATCTGAGCTTCCTGCCCGATGGCTCGCTGGTGATTCTGGCCAACAGCCCCAAGAAGCTGCCGCCCGATGGCGGCGGCGCGCTGTGGTGGCTGCGGCCGGGCGGCTCGCCGCTCCTCTTGCGTCGATTCCCCGGACTGAAGCCGGAGGGCGTGACCCTTACCCCGGACGGCCAGGCCCTGCAGATTGTCTTTGATACCGACCGCCAGCCGCCGCTGTGGCTGCGCCAGGCCCTGCCCGCGGCTTCGCCGGCCCATAAATAGGGCAGCGGTCGCGCGGCGTCAGAAGCTCCTAGGGAACGAAGTCCTTGGGGCGCCCCGGCAGGAGCTCGCCGCCGTGGCGGGTCGAGACGACGCCGAAGATGGCATGGAAGGTCGTGCCGACCGCGGGATAGGTGAGCGCGCCGGTGGGATAGTAGTCGCTGTCGAAGGTGTCTCCCCAGTCGGTGTTGCCCGGGGTGGTCTGGAACCCGTGATTGCTGAAGACAGAGACCTGGAGCACTCCGCTTGCCGGCTGGAGCGCTACATACATCCCTTCATAGGTCTGCCACAGGGTGCCCAGGTGGGTCACAAACAGTCCGTACTGGGTCGAATCATCAAGGACTTGCGGCGTAATCGTCTGGGTCGGCGGCAGGATCTCCAGCGAGTCGATGAAGAGCTGGTGTTCGACCACGCTCATCGGCGGGCTGCTGTCGACTTCGACGATCAGCTTCCCGCGGATGCGGAGGTTGTCCCCACGACCAACCGGGGCGAGCGCGGTGCCGCTGGTCGCCACCGATGGACAGTCCTTGCCGGTCGCGGTCGCGCTCGGGGCCATCGGGCCGATGGCCTTGATCACCAGCCCGCAAGGCGGCGTGGTGCACGCCGCGTCCTGTACCCACATCTGGTAACGGCACTGCTGGTTGGTAGAGTTTACGTACTTGTCGACCTTGCTGACCGCGACGACCCGATCGAGCACGACTCTCTGGCCGTTGCCATAAGGACCGTTGCCCGGATCTTTATCAATCTGGTTGATGGTCGCCGGCGCATAGTTCGTGGCCGGCAGCGCCATGTCACCGCTTGTGGCGTCGCCCGGTGGCGAAGAGCAGCCCACCGCCGCAGCCAGCCCGACGCTGGCGATGAACCTGCAGACTCCGGGCGCAAGCTCCGTCGGCCCTTGGATACGACAACCAGACCTTGCGGTCCAACGAGGGGGTCTGGGAGTCTTGGCTAGGTAGGTCATGGGCGCTGGTCCTGAGGGCAGTTCTATATCGAGAGTAAGGGCTCTTGCGGATCGTCGTCAAATGAAGAGTGAGCCGCTCTTGGCGCAGCGACTGGCCGGCCGAGAAGCTTGACGTCGCGATGGCGGCCAGTCTCCCCGGAGCGACGCATTCCGCAGCCCAAGTGCTTGGTTTTCAGGGACTTCGCGGCGACTGCGGAACGCCATTTTCTACTTCTGCGACGGACGGAGCACTCTTGCCGAGAGCGTCGAGTTCGAGGAGGAAGCCGTCTAAATCCGTCCGCACGGCGTCGGAGAGGGCTGCGGACAGGTTTGCGGGTCGAGACAGGTTCTCGACGGCAAACTAGGCCTGGCCATGCCAGGCAACCGCGCGTGCTCTGCCTGCCGTCGGCAGGGCACCGCTTCGGAGGTCTCATGCCCGAGCCGGGAGGCTCACTTCCACCAGGCCCCAAGGGGTTAGGCCCGGCGTGGAATGACCAAGCACGCTCCTGGGTGCGACCACCGGCGCGCCGCCGGGCTAGTCGGCCCACAGTCCATGCAGGACGGGCGGCGCAGTGGAGCCGTCCCTGTCAGGCTGGCCAGCGACCAGGGGCTTGCCCTCCATGAAGTGCTCGCGAAGAGCCACCGCGGCCCACGCCAAGCGCTCGATGCAGAGGGTGATATCGGGAAGCGGCAACGACTTTATGCTAAGTGTGACGCGCAGCGCGTAGTCACCCTCCCGTACCACCAGCGCCCCGATCGTCAGCTGGCTGCTGAGGAGCAGGGCGTCGCGCGACAAGATCAGCTCCTCGGGACAGACCGGCGCCATCAGCACCAGCCACGGTTCCCCATAGGCCTCCATCGGGAATACGTAGACCGCCTGTCGGAGCAGCTCGCCGTCCTGTTTTAGCTGCTGCCACCCAAGCACCAGGTTACTTGGGTCATCTCGTAGCAGCTTCAGGTTCTGACGTGCGTACCTCTGCAGTTCACCCCATGCTGGCATCTTCCAATCATGCCACAGAGGGGGGCCTTATGCGGAATTCTCGATCAGCCCGAGATTGGTGAGCATTCGGCGGTAGTGCTTGCGCAGGCGCCGCTGGCAGTCGGCAATGCCGGGGCGGAACGAGACCTGCGCGCGGCCGTAAAATAGTCCATCGAGCTTCCACGCCGGCCGTAGCGACAGGAACGGGCAGAGGTAAAACGCCTCAAGGCCACCGTCGGCAATGAACTCGCGGATCTTACTTGTTGCCACCGCGTCTGACAGGTACTGATCGAGCACCAGGAACGGTACATTCTGAGCGAATGCCGATAGCATGGCGTGGTAGCGAGTGCAGACGTGCACTCCCAGGCGGCCGATCAGACGCCACAGGCCGAGCGGATCAAGCGGCCGGGCGAGCACTCGGGCCCCGTGGACGCGGCGGGCCGCCTCGGCTTGCAGCTCGGCCTCGCCGTAGACCGCTCCGAAAGGAAAAAACAGCACCTCGCAGGGAACCTCGCTCTCGGCCCGCAGCCGCCCGAGCGCAGCGAACAAATCATCGTAAAAGGCCGCGGCTCGCCCGTCGCGCAGCGCTTCGCCTACCGATACTCCGATGAGCAGCCGGGTCGGGTCAACGCCGCTGTCGCGGAGCAGCGCATCGATCGCCGCCTGGTCGCTGCCGTGCTCTGGGTGGTGCTCGGCATCGAGGAGCAGCGCCGGGTCGGGGATGACGTTGACCTCGCCGGCAAAGCCGCAGCCGCGTACGAACCGGAGCGTGCTGCGGTTGCGCACGCTGACATAGCTTAGCCGCTCGCAGCATGCCCGAACAACCTGGTAGTCGTTTTCACAACCGGCAAGGTAGGTAGGCTGGTTCTGCGAGCAGACGCCGTTCCAAGCGGCCCGGACACCCCGCGGGAATTGGCCCGGATCGCCGAGCAGGAAGGGCCGAAAGGTCGGCTCAGTGCTGACGATGCCGCCGCCGCCGATGATGAGCGCGTCGAGGTCAAGCGCCCAGCCCATCGCTCCGCTCGGCGGCACCGGGGTGATCTCGGCGTCGATGCCGCGAGCGCGGTCCCAGCCGTGCCGCCAGAAGGCTTCGGGAAAGTCGGGGGCGTAGACCTCCTGGGCGCAGCCGGGTAGGAGCGCGTTCACCGCTTGGCGGGTGGCGTAACCGACAAGGATGTCCCCAGCGTTATCGATCGAGTAGGCCCCGAGAAAACCAATGCGCTTCATTGCGATGACCTAAGCGTATAATGAAAAGTTCTGATGTCGTCACCTGAACCGCGCAAAGAGCTGGCGCCGGTGGGACTTTTGCCTGCGGCCGGGCGGGGTCTGCGGTTTGCTGCCGCGGGATATATCAAAGAGCTGTTTCCGCTGCTGCCGCGGGTCTCTGCCGCGCCCGTGCCGGCCGGTCCGCGGCCGATCTGCGAGCGCGCACTGCGTCAGATCCGCGCTGCGGGAGCTGCGCGCTGCGTAGTCGTGCTGTCGCCGCAGAAGCTCATGATCGCCGAGGTACTGGCCGAGGGCGCGCACCTCGACCTGGCGCTGGGATATGTGCTCCAGGCGGAGCCGCGCGGGCTGCCCGACGCCGTGCGCTGCGCCGGGCCGTGGCTCGGTGAGCGGTCGGTGCTGCTGGCTCTGCCGGACACCGTCGTGCTGCCCGTGGACGCACTCGCCCGCGTCGAGGTGGAGCGCCAACGCAGCGGGGCCGACGTAGTGCTTGGCCTGTTCCCGGTCGCCACGCCGGAGTGCCTCGGCCCGGTCGAGTTCGATGGAGACGGAAGGGTGCTCCGGGTCCATGACAAGCCGGCCCGCAGTCCCGTCGACAATAGCTGGGGGGTGGCGAGCTGGTCACCACGGTTTACTGATTTCTGTAGGCGCTGGGAGGCAGCCCAGGGTCAAGCGTCCAGCCCGCCGGGGGAGCGCGTGCTCGGCCATACCTTCGAAGCCGCGCGCCAAGCCGGGCTCACGCTGCGGGCCGTGTGGTTTCCCCAAGGCCACTTTGTTGACATCGGGAACCCCGATGGACTGCGCCAGGCGCTCGCGCTGCTCGCGACGGGCGGCGAGCTTGACCCGGCGCAGGCAGAGCTCGCGCGCCTCCTTGGGCCGGGGCGAGTGTCGCCATCGCCGGGATGAGACATCTGTTTTTGGTACCGCTCTCGGCCAGCCTGGGGGAGGTGCTGCACGGGGTGCGGCTGGCCACCGAGCTGGTCGCGGCGGGGGATGAGGTCGAGTTTCTGGCGCCGCAGGAGCTCGCGCCGGCACTGGCCGGGGCACCTGTTCGCTACGGTCGCATTGATCAGGTGCTGGAGCGGCTCGGTGAGGCGGTGCTCGATCGCCTGATGAGCCAGCGCTGGGACAGCCTGGCGCTGGTCGATCTGGCCTCGGTGTACAAGGCGTTCGAAGCTTACGGACTCGACCTCCTGCCGCTTACCCGAGCTGGCGTACCCGTCGTCGCACTCGACTGCTGGAATCTGGCTGAGAGTGGTCTGTGCTGGGACTATGGCCCCGAGAACTATCAGATCGATAGCGAGCAGCTGGCAGCCCTGGGCGTGATGCAGCAGCGCATGGTGCCCGTGCCGTTTGTGCGGCCAGCGGTCACCGAGGGCTATAACGCACTGCCTGAGATCCCGCCGCTCTCCGCCGCACAGCGGGCCCAGGTGCGCAGCGAGCTTGGGCTCTCCGACGAGCTCCGGGAGAGAGGCGGCTCCTGCGAGCGGCTGGTGCTGTGGCCATCGGCCGGGTGGCAGCACCGCCGCGCCCATCAAAACCCCCAGCGCCAGCGCCTCTGCGACGCGATCCCCGAGCTCCTTGCCGGACACCTGGCCGGTCTGCCCCCGGGAACGCGCGTCATTCACATCGGACCCGAGCCCTACGCAGCGGCGGCGGCGGCACTTGGGCCGCGCTACCGCCATGTCGCGCAGGTCGCGCCGGCGGCGTTTGCGCGACTTTTGCGCGCCGCGGATCTGCTGCTCTCGTGCAACGCCACCGCGACGACGCTCGGCAGCGCGATGGCCGCCGAGCTGCCGATCCTGTTGGGCGTAAGCTCGGTGGGCGGCAGCTCACTCGCCGAGCTTGCCGCGCAAGCCCCCGCACCCCTGGGCAGCCGGGTGCGCAACTGGGTGTGCCGGAATGTCCCGCTGCCACCGCTCCGTGCCTACCCGCTGAGCCTCTACTCGTTCCTCGCACCCGTCATGCGCGACAATCCCTGCTACGCGGCGCTGACCGAGTGCGAGCTGCTCGATGCAAAGCGGTTTACGGCGACTGCGAGAGCGCTGCTTTACGACGAAGAGCGGCAAGCGGCCGTGCGCACCGAGCAGCGCCGCCTGTGTCAGCAAATTCGCCAGCTACCGTCCGGACGCTCGCGCTACCTGTCGCTGCTCACGCGGCGGCGGTAGACGACCCGCAGCGGGTGTCCCCGCACCGCCTTGGCGGATCGTGGTAACGTAGGTCCACGATGGAAAATCTACCTATCCGCCACATCTGCCAGGTGGAGATCCGCGTCACCAACCTGCGGACTTGTATTGATTTTTACCGGGGCTGCTTTGCCTGGAACATCTTCGAGACGTCCCCGAGCACGGCGCTGATTGACCCCGGGCAGGCGCCGGTCGCATCGCTCGTAGTCACGCCGTCTCCGCGCTGGCCGGTGGGGGTCGGCAACTATGTGCTGGTGCCAAACTGCGCGGCAGCGGCGCAGTATGCCGCCGTCCTCGGTGGGCAAATCTTCATCGCTCGCACCGAGGTCCCCGGCAGCGGGGCTTACACCGGCACCTACGATCCCTTTGGCAACGAGCTGCTGTTCTGGGAGCCCCTGGGCGAGTTTGCTCCCAAGCTCCGCGGCAGCGGCGAAAACCCTCTGATCTGGCTAGAGATCCCGGTGCCCGACCTTGAAAAGGGTCTCGGCTACTACGCCCGGCTCCTGCGCTGGCGCTTCTCCCAGGTCCCGGGGCAGGCGGATTATGCGATCACCCCGGACAGCGGCTTCAGTCTCGGCACCAGCTTGATCGGTGGCTCGCGCGGCGCGCGCATGCGCGGCCACATTAACTACATCGCGTCGGCGGACCTCGACGCCACCGCTGAGCGAATCAAGGCCCACGGCGGGACCATCCTGCGCGAGCGCAGCGAAATTCCGGGCGAGGGGGCATTTCTCCTGTTCCAGGATCCAGATGGCGTCCGCTGGGGCCTGTTTCAGGCGACTCTTTAGCGTCAGCGTCGGATGCCGGCGGCTCAGCAGCCGGCGCGGAGAGTATAGGGACTTGTTCAGCACCTTCTTGCCCTGGGTGCCGATAACCCTATCAAGCATCACGGGGGAAGTATGTCTAGCGTCGCAACCGAACAAAAGCCAGCGCAGACCACCAATCAAGCCAGTCCGGTCTCGGCGCCCGCCACAACTGCGGGGACAGGCAACGGGTACACGGTAAAAGGCAAGGAATCCCAGCAGGGTTATGGGAGCGGCAAGTGGCCCGAGTATCAGAAGTGGGAGGCGTGGGGCAGCGGTTCAGGCAACCGTAAAGGCGATTTACCCGACGACAAGGGCAAGATCGCCAACCAGACCGTCACTGCCCCCAAGGTGGCTCAGGCCGATCTGTCAAAGATCCCCACCACTACCCTGGGCCAGAAGAAAAATGAAGAGGGCTGGGGCACCTACCACGACTCCGCCTATGGCACCAACACCACGTATGGCCTCAAAGATCAGAAGCCCTCGGTAAAGATTGACCCGGCCACGGGGAAGCCGGTCGTCGATATCTACTCGGCGACGGCCGCGGCCGGTATTCGCGAGCAGGTAGGTGTGCGCGGCCAGTCCACGGCGACCGGCAAGCACGGCAGCGCTCAGGTCGTCGGCGATGCCTACGCTGGCGGTGAGCTCGGTGCAGACGCCTACGCAAAAGTTAACAGCAAAGACGGGGCGGTCGTCGGCGCCAACGCGAGCGGCAAGCTGGGCGTCGGGGTCAGCGGGGATGCCAACCTGCGCTCCAACAAACTAAAGCTCGACGGAGTCGACAAGGACCTTCAAGCGGAGGCGGGTGTCCATGGCGAGGCCTTCCTTGGGGTCAAGGGGGGCATCGGCGGCCGCGCCGGCATCGGCCCCGAGTTTACCGGCGCCGAAGGCAGCATCGGCGGCTTCGCCGGCATAGAGGCCAAAGGCGACATCCACGGCAGTCTCGGCCCCGTCGGGGGCAAGCTGAATGGCTCGCTGATGGCGGGCTTTGGCGCTGGCCTTGATGGCGGCATCAAGTATGAAAACGGCAAGTTCACGATCGGCGGTCGTGGCTACGCCGCATTCGGTTACGGCGGCTCGGTGGGCGGCGAGGTCACCATCGACGTCAAGCAGGCCGCTCAGCTTGTGCAATACGCCGGCAAGAAGATCTACAACGCCGCCGACGGCGACGGCGATGGCAAGCTGACTCTCAACGATCCGGCGACGCACCTGGCCTCAGCGACCAAGGGCGGAGCCAAGCTGCTGGATCGCGGCGTCGACGGCGCGATCAGCGCGCTGGACGGCGATGGCGATGGGAAGTTCAGCGCCAACGACCTCCGGGTCCGCATGAACCAGGCGGGCCAGGCGCTCGGCAACGCCAAGGACAAGGTGCTTGAGGGCGGGCAGCATCTGCTTAATAAAGGCAAAGCGGCGCTCGACCGGGACGGCGATGGCAAGCTTGGCTTCGGCGATGTCAAGGCCGGGGCCAGTCAGCTCAAGGACACCGCGGTCAACACCGTCAACAAGGTGGGAGAAACTGTCACCAGCGGCGCCAAGCGGCTACACGACGCCGCCGACCACGACGGCGACGGCAAGGTCGATCTGAGCGATGTCAAGGCGTACCTTGGCGATGCTGGCACCGGCCTGCTAAACGGCGGCAAGCGGATCGTCGATTCGGTCACCAAAGTGGGGTCGCAGGCCAAGGACTTTGTAAAAGACAAGGCGAGCCAGGTGGGCCACGCCGTCCACGATACGCTCGACGCCGACGGCGACGGCAAGCTGTCTGTGAACGACGCCAAGGTCGTGGGCCAGAACGCCTACAAAGGTCTGACCGACGCCGGCCAAGCAGTGAAGAAGCACGCCCAGGAGGTGATGCACGACGTGCACGACGCGGTGGACGTGAACGGCGACGGCAAGGTCGACAGCGGTGATGCGCTCGCGGCGGGCAAGAAGGTCGCGCAGACCGCCAAAGCGGTCAAGGATCAGGCGGTCAACACCTTCCACCGCACGGTCGCCTTTGGCACCGAGCAGTATGAGGCGGCAAAGCAGAAAGCGGTGCAGCTCGGCCAGGTCGCGCATAAGACAGCGGATCGCGATGGTGACGGCAAACTCGGCTGGAACGATGTCACGACCGGTGCGAGCCAGGTCAAAGATGCAGTAGTCGACCGCGCCAAACAGGTCGGCAACGTCATCCACAACGCCGCCGATCGCGACGGCGACGGCAAGCTCGGCTGGAATGATGTAAGCGCCGGGGCCGGCCAGGTCAAGGACGTCGTGGTCGAGAAGGCCTCGGCCGCCTACGATGCCGCCAAGGCTCAGGTCACCCAGGCTGCCTCGACGGTGCGCGAAGGCTTCAGCAGCGCCGCCAGTACCGTCAAGGGCACCTGGAAGAAGGTCGGCGGCTTCTTCGGGTTCTAGCCTCGGGCGTTCGCCCTTCGGGCTCCGCCTGCTTTAGCGCGGAGCTCGCTCTTGCCCCCAGCTTTTTAGCGGCTCGCGCGGGTCACGCGGTAGCGAAGGCCAGTCGCGGTTCCGTCCAGGCTCTCGATCGGAATCTCGAAAGCTGAGATGCCATAGATCATCCGCCCGTTGAGCCGGGCGGGGTGGCCCGGAGTCGCCTCGGCGTAGAGATAGCCCTTGCGGCTCTGCGGCTCGAGGTAGACGCGGACGCGGCCGGTCTCGACCGAGAGCTCGACATCGACGGTCGAGTCGGCATTGTCGACCGGGACGATTCCCATCGGCTTCATGCCCGTCAGCGATTCATAGACACCGGTGGCCGTGAGCGGCGGGTTGCCGAGCAGCCCCCCTTCGACGCTGTGGGGGCCTCTGCCCGTGGTCTTGCCCTTGAGCTTGGGCAGCTCGGGCACCGAACCGGCGGCGGCAGCGGAGGTCGCGGGGGCCGGCTCGCCGGCCTTGCTGAGCGGGTTTCCGTCGAGGTTGATCGCCATCTTGGCTCCTAGGCTGGGGGTCTCGGTAAGTTGGTTATTGCGCGCGCTGACCTTCTTCAACGCCGGCAGCTCCTTGAGCTCAGCCAGGCTGCGCAGCTTGTTGTCGTCGAGGTTTAGCTCTTCGAGCCGCGGCAGGTCGGCCAGCCCGGCTAGCGAGGCCAGGCCGCTGCCGGCCAGCGAGAGATCGCGCAGCGCGCCGTGGCCGCGCAGTCCGTCGAGGCGCGGCACCGTGCACCCGGTCAGCCACAACGCCTCCAGCGCGGGCAGCCGCTTGGCCGGCGCCAGGTCGGGCACCGTCACGCCGCTCAGGCGCAGCCCGACAACGTGTCCTTTATCCACGGCAACCGCTTTGGCGTTGCGGTCGATACCGAGAATACCGATCGAGCGTAGCTCCTCGGCCTGCAGACCCGTACCTTTGAGCACCTCGCTCAGGGCCTGCCGCTCCGTCGCGTCCAGGGTCTTGAGCTCCTGCTCGATGGTGGGGGCCGCGCAGCTACCGCATGCGGCGAGGTCGAAGCTGACAAACAACAGCGCAGCGCCAAAAAGTCGGGTCATGTTCTTCGCATTGTATCGTAGAGGGATGCACCTTCAACATGCAGCACTGCATTAAGGCGATGGCGTGCAGGACCAGAGCTTCGAAGCTGCCATTTGAGGCATTCGCTAGCACTCCGCTAGCACCTTGGAGGCTCCGAGCCAACCTGTAAGTTGTATGTAGCTTTTCGCGGCTCGGACCTACCTTGTAGCCCGATCGCCCACTCAAACTGCCCATACACGAATCTATCCGCAACCTGTCCACAGCTCATCTCTATACTTGCCGCACCGACGAGACTGAGGATCAAGTACTCTCTTGCCGATGAAGTCAGCTCCGTTTTCTCGTCAGAGATTTACTGAACTTCAGCC
>DAOMZC010000072.1:0-14015 GCA_035437965.1 Pseudomonadota bacterium | reverse complement strand
CTGGATGCGCGCCGAAATCAGCCCCTCCCGCCCGACCGCCAGAGCGTCCAGGGCCGTCCAGAAAGCTCCCGCCAAGCCCGCCGCCAAAGAGTCCGCCGTCGCGAGGACCGCGGCGAAACCATCTACGCTCAACAAGCCCGCCGCCAAGAAGTCCGCCGCCGCTAAGCCCGCGGCGGAACCATCTATAACCAAGAAGCCCGTCGCCAAGAAGTCCGTCGCCAAGAAATCCGCGGCCGCGAAGCCGGCCCGGGCCCCGGCGCCCCGGCGTCCTCTTGGCAAGGGCCGCGCCGCCGAGCAGGAGCGGCTCGCCCAGGTCCTGGACATCCTCGACAAGCTCTACCCGAACGCTCACTGCGAGCTCAACTACAACAGTCCCTTCGAGCTGCTCATCGCGGTGATCCTGTCGGCGCAGTGCACCGACGATCGGGTGAACATGATCACCCCAGAGCTGTTCCGCCGCTACCCCGATCCCCGGGCCCTCGCCGACAGCGATCCGGACGAGCTCGAGCGCATCATCTACTCGACGGGCTTTTACCACAACAAGGCCAAGAACATCCGCGCCGCTTCTCGCCAGCTCGTCGACAAGTTCGGCGGCCAAGTGCCGCGCACGATGCCCGAGCTCCTGAGCCTCCCCGGGGTGGCGCGCAAGACCGCCAACGTGGTGCTCGGCACCGCCTACGGCATCCCGAGCGGCGTCGTCGTCGACACCCACATCGCGCGGCTGTCGCAGCGCCTCGGCATGACCCGCCACAGCGACGCGGTGAAGATCGAAGACGACCTGACCGCGAAGTGGCCCCAGGAGCGCTGGATCATGTCCGCCCACCGCCTGATCTGGCATGGCCGGCGGGTCTGCAACGCCCGCAAGCCGAGCTGCTCGAGCTGCGCCCTGGCCCCGCTGTGCCCCCAGGTGGAGCTCCTATGAGCGGCCGCCCCGAGGTCGCCGTCGGCGCGATCGTCACCGATGAGCAGGGCCGGGTGCTGCTGATCCGCCGCGGCCACCCGCCGAGCCAGGGCAGCTGGACGATCCCCGGCGGCCGCGTCGAGCGCGGCGAGACCCTGGAGCAGGCCCTTTTGCGCGAGCTGCACGCCGAGACCGGCCTCACCGCCCGACGCGGCCCGCTCGCCGAGGTGTTCGAGTACATCGATGACGCCTACCACTACGTCATCCTCGACTACCTGATGACCGAGCCGCGCGGCGAGCTGCGCGCCGGGGAGGACGCCACCGCCGCCGCGTTCGTGGCGCTGTCCGAGCTCGGCGAGTACAAGACCACCGACGGCCTCGCCGAGGTGCTGCAGCGCGTGCTGGGTCCGCACGGCTAGCCCGCTCGGCTGGCCCCCGGGTCAGCCGCCGTCTGGCTTCCGTCCAGGGTCGAGCGGGCCGAGCAGATACGCGCGCGCCGCCTGCTCGTCGCTGAACACCTGGCGCAGGATCGTTCCCTGCTCGCGCGCCAGGCGCCGCACCTGGAGTCCGCCGACCGCCGTGCGCACGAGGAACGCCCACCGCGCCATCACGCCCAGCACGCGACTGATATGCGGCTGCATGCGCTCCTCCAGCTCGGGATCGTTGGTCGCCGGGCCCAGGCGCAGATCGAAGAGGAACCGGTTGCCGCGCCAGCGCACGAGCTCATCGGCGACCGCGGCGTAGGCGCGGTCCACCTCCAGCGGGGTGGGCAGGATGTTCGCGGTGCGCACGAGGTGCAAAAACTCTGTCTCGGGGAACAAAGTCGCCTGGAAGTAATCGCTACGGAATACAGACTTCATCTGCAGTACCTGGATTATAAGGCAGAGTTTGATACCTCCAAGCAGAGGGCGGCGATGTCTCCACTTTTCCGGCTGGGCGCGACGGCCATCGTGATTCTCGGCTCCTGCGCGACGCCGCGTCCACCGGCGGCGCGGGTCGCTTTCTGGCCGCAGCGGCAGCTCGCCCTGCAGCAGCTCGGGGCCGGCCGCTGGGAGGACGCGGTGCGCACGTGCAGCGCGGGCCGACGCCGCAATCCCGACGACTGCACGGCGCGCTACTGCGAGCTTATCGGCCAGACCATGCTGTTTGTCGATCAGCTGAACACCTATGTCCTGCCGCGCTACCGGCGAGGCGGCGGGGCCGGGCTCAAGGACCTCATCGAGCTGTGCCGGATGCAGCGCCAGCTCGCGCGGGCGACCCGGGCGGCGGACGAGACGACGGCGCGCGGCTGCGAGCTAGAGCTCGACTCGGTGCCGCTGCTCATCGGCGACAAGGCGGATCCGCTGGTGGACGGCGAGGTGCGCGGCCTGTGGACGGTGCGCACCGCGCACACCCTGGGCGCCATCTTGTACGCCTTCCGCTACGTCTACGGCAACGTGCTGGGCCACCCGCGCGTGCCGCCGCCACCGCCGGGTGAGGCCGACCCCGGTCTGCCCGAGCTGCTCGCGCGCCTGGGTGAGCACCTGCGGAACCAGGACCGCCTGCTCGCCCAGCCGGCCGATGCGGCGGCGCGGCGCGGCGGCTGGCACGATCGCGACGGCAACGGCGTGATGAGCGCCGGCGACGAGCTGCTCATCGACATCTTCCGCCCCGGCACGACCGAGCGAGTCTTCGACTTCGCCACCGCCGGCTTCGTGCGCGCCGAGGCCCTGCCGCGCGGCGCCCTGACCCCCACCGCCGAGCTGCCGCGCGCCCGCTGCGGCTACCGGCGCTTCCACATAGGCACCCTGCTCAGCGGCAAGGACGTGGGCGGCACCGATGGCATGTCGTTCTCGGCCGACGGCACCCGGCTGGTGCTGCCGCTGCGCCGGGGCGGCCACTACCAGGTGCACGTAACCGGCCTCGATGGCAAGGGGGCGGTGTGCCTGACCTGCGGCGCGCCGGGTACAAGCGACGGGGTGCGCTGGCAGCCGGGCGGCGACGCGCTGCTGTTCATCTCCGACCGCGATCACCCGTTCTCCCAGGGCGGCGCCACGGGCGGCGTCGGCCAGGAGCTGTACGTCATGCGCAGCGATGGCTCCCAACAGACCCGGCTGACCCATAGCCACGCCTGGGCGACCAACTACCACGCCAACTGGTCGCCCGACGGCCGCCGCATCGTCTGGGGCAGCACCGAGGCGCGCACCTGGGACGTCATGATCGCCGACTATGTCGAAGACACCACCGGTCCGCACCTGGCCAACGTGCGCCGCCTGACCCACGACACCACCTGGTGGGAGACCCACGGCTTCTCCGCCGACGGGCGCGCCGTGATTGCCACCGCGACCCGGGCCGGCTTCATGTCCCCCGATCTGTACGCCATTGACATCGCGACCGGAAAGCTCACCCGCCTGACCGACGACCCGGCGTGGGACGAGCACGCCCACCTGTCCCCGGATGGGCGCAAGCTGGCGTGGATCTCCGGACGGTTCCGGCCGGCGAGCGTGCTGCGCCTGAATCGCGCCGGCCTTATGCCGCTGTTTGATTTCTTCTGGATCGTTCCCGGGATCTTCTTTGAGATCCTCAACCACCCGGCCGGCTACGCCACCGAGCTCGCCCTCATGGACGCCGACGGCAATAACGTCCAGCGCCTGACCTTCGAGGGCGAGATCGTCGCCGACAGCCAGTGGAGCCCGGACGGACGGCACATCATCTTCCGCCAGCAGCAGCCGCGCTTGTTCGGCGCCGGGCGCATCCGCGTCCTGACCTTCGACGACTGTGAATAGTCCCGCGCGGGCCGCAGCACCGCCCGCGCGGAACCCCGGCGCCGCGTCTACCGGGCCGGAGCTGCTCCCGGTGCCGGCACGCCGGGCGTCGCTCCCGGTCCAGGTACTCCGGGTGTAGTCCCTGCCCCCGAGCCCGGTGAAGGAACCGGCCCCGGCACGACAGGAGTGATTCCGGTTCCGGTTCCGGTTCCGGTCGACCCCGGCGCGATGCCGCTTGGGACTGGCTGGTTCGGCTGCGGCGCCAGCGGATCCGGCTGGGTGCGCAGCGGATCGCCCGAGGTGTTGTGCGGCGGCGGTCCCGGCGGTGGGATGGCGCCCGGGCTCGGCGCGTTGGCGGGCTCCCCGGCGCGGTTATTGTCCGAAGGTGGGCACCCCGCCAGCGCGAGGCTCAGAAAGAGTGCAGTCAGAGTATTCCTCATTTCCCTATCCTCCTTGTCTTCCTTCTTAAGCCTGGGCTCGCGCCTTCACATTCCGGTCGGGTAGGTGTCCGGAGCCTCGCCCTCCTCCCACTGCGAGGTGCGCTCCAGCGGGTGCAGCGCGCGCGTCTCATCCAGGTGCAGGATGGCGTCGAACTGCTCGGGCAGCGCGCAGAAATAGTAGTGGCTGAGGCGCTCGGTCTCGGGCTTGTAGATGACGCCGATGGCGCGCTGCAGCCGCGGCTCGCGCAGCGCGGCCAGCGCGGCCGGACTGAGCTCCCACAGCGGCAGCAGGAAGCGCGCCACTCCCAGCTCGTGAAAGAGCTCCTCATAGCTGCCCGGGAGGGCGCGGCGGACCCGCTTGCGCTCGGCCGGCGCGCCCCAGTCCGCCGCCGCGGTCACGGTACCCGAGTATGTACTGAACCCGATGAGCACAGTCTCATCCGGGTGGCGCTCCCGGCACAGCTGACCGATGTTCCACTC
Source organism: Pseudomonadota bacterium (assembly GCA_035437965.1). Lineage (GTDB taxonomy): Bacteria > Myxococcota_A > Polyangia > Palsa-1104 > JAEUJZ01 > CALFML01. Next base: position 9,450 of record DAOMZC010000072.1, on the reverse strand, counting down.
GCCCTGCTTGCCCATCTGGGTGGCGCGAGCATCACCGACGTGCGAGTTGTGGGCCCACACCACCACCTTGGCGCCGCGCCCCGAGCGCAAGAGGTGCTGCGCGAGCGCCTCCAGAGTCCCCGCCATGTGGCGATCGCGCAGGTTCCAGGAGGAGATGTTGTCCTGAAACATCACCCTGTAGTACTGCTCGGCGTCCTTGACCAGGAGCGCGTTCTGCTCGGCGTGGAAGAACTCATCCTCGGCGGCAATTCCGTCGCGCAGGAGGATCTGGTCGCGCTGACGCCGCAGCTCGACCAGCTGCTCCACCACCTGATCTTCGCAGCCGCGGGCAAGGCCCAGCCTGGTCTTGTAGCCGTAGACCTCCGGGTCGCCGCCGAAATGCTCGAAGCACGCGTAGCGCGCGCGCGCGCGCCGGGCCGCCTCGGGATCCGCCTTGTCCAGGTACCCCACCACCGCCTCGATCGAGGAGTGCAGGCTGTACAGATCGAGCCCGTAGAAGCCGACCTTGCGCCGCGAACCGTCCACCTGATCGTTGTGCGCGCGCAGCCATCCGACGAAGTCGACCACATCGGTGTTGCGCCACATCCAGCCCGGGAAGCGCTGGAACGAGCCGAGCGCCGCGACGGGATCGGCGTCGCTTCCGAGGCCGCGCACGTAGCGATTGACGCGGTAGGCGTCCGGCCAGTCGCCCTCGACCGCCACCGCGCTGAAGCCCTTTTCTTCGATGAGGCGCCGGGTGAGCTGGGCGCGCAGGCGATAGAATTCATGGGTGCCGTGCGAGGCCTCGCCGATGAGCACGAAGCGGGAATCGCCGATCCGCTTGAGCAGCGGTGCAAAGTCATGCGCGGCGCCGGTCAGCGGCCGGGCCGCGCCGGTCAGCAGCTGCGCGAGCCCGGCGTCGATTCCGTGAGTCATGACCTACCTCCTTCCCAGTCTGCCGACTCGCTACAGAGTCGGGGGCGGCGCCTCCCGGCGCGGCTCCGCGGCGATGGAGGAGGTCATCGCCAGGTTGAGGAGGGAGCGGACTTCCTGATCCGTAGTCTGGCTGAAGTCCTTGTATCCCTGGCTGACGCTGTAAAACGGCTCTGGGGTGCGCAGGCAGATGACCTCGTCCGCGATGCTGCGCAGCGCCGCTGCAGTGGCCGCGGCGGCGATCGGCACCGCCACCACCAGGCGCCCCGGCTGACGCTGGCGCAGCGCGGCAAGCGCGGCCTGCATGGTCGAGCCGGTCGCCAGCCCGTCGTCCACGATGAGCACCGTGCGCCCCTGCACCACCGGCGGCGGGCGCTGACCGCGGTAGAGCTTGTCGCGCCGCGCCAGCTCGACCTGCTCGCTGCGGATGCACCGGCTCAGCGTCTCCTCGGGGATGCAGAGCGCGTCCACGACCTCGGTGTTGACGGCCAGAGTACCGTCGCTGGCGATCGCTCCCATGGCCAGCTCCTCGTGTCCCGGGACGCCCAGCTTGCGCACCAGGAATACGTCGAGCGGCGCGTGCAGGGCCAGCGCTACTTCATACGCAACCGGCACTCCGCCGCGCGGCAGTGCGAGGACCAGTACATCGCTCCGGTCTTTATACGCTGCGAGCCGCCCGGCAAGATCGCGTCCGGCCTCGGTTCGATTCTTGTATGCTGCACTCATCGCGTCCCTCCGCTCGCTGCCGGTGCTACCCGGGGGCCGGCTCAGCGCGTCCGTGGCGAGTCAGCTCGTCCTCATACTCTGGGACACTCGGGAGGCGATGCTTCCGAAGGCAGACTCTGGTCATCAGACAGAGTCCGCGCTACAGAATCCCAGGCACTTGGGACGTGCCCAGGCATCCACAGCTCGACCAGACAAGCCGAAGCGGACTGCAACATCCGCCCCGGCAGCACCGTTCCCGAGTCGATGCGAACAAAGCTATTAATCTGTCTTGAGCCCGACTTCGCCCTACGTCAAGGAGCATTTTCCGATCGGCGCGAGTTTTGCCCCGGGCGTTAGCGCGACGCGTCACGGCGCTTTTAGTGCCGCCGTAGCCGGCGGTGCCACGCGACCAGCTGAAGCAGCGGTCTCGCTTCTCGTCAATCGAGCGCCCGGCCTCGCCGCGTACAGCGCCCGACCAGGCGATGGCGCTGCCGGCCGGCGAAAATTTCTCCCGCCCCCGCGAGGCTGGTGCTAAAAGGGGCGCATGGTTAATAGGATTCTACTTTTGGCTGCCGCCGCACTCACCACAGGACTTCTCGGCTGCGGGAGCGGTCTGGGCGGAATGCAGACCTACAACTGCTGCGTGAACAAGCAGTTCTACGTCTGTCCGGATAAGGAGACGTTCACGCAGTGCTTTAGTAGCGGCGACATCAGCGAGTGCACGCGCGACCCCTCAAAGGACATCGGCTGCCCGGTAAAATATTAAACATCAGGCCTGCCCTTCGGGCCGCGGGCCAAATAAGCCTGCCGACGCTTTCGGTGGGCTTCGCGGCACCGATCGAGTAAGATCGGGCAGGTCCTGGCAGCTGTCTCGGCAGACAGGACAAGTCAGGGATTCCATGAGCGGCACGGATGAGAAAGATCTAACGGCGACCTCGCAGGCAGCGTCGGCTCCGGCGGGTCCTCCGGTTTCGGCGGGGCGGGACTTTCGCCTCAAGGCGCGCCAGGCCAAGCTGCGCATCGCGCTGTCGAGCCTCAGCGCCGGCAAGCACAACACCGCCGCCGGGCTGCTGCTGGAGATCTTCAACGAGCACCGCGGGACCCCCGAAGGCGACGCCGCCGGCGAGGCGCTGAGCGAGCTGGCGGATATCCACGAGGCCGCCGGGCGCCACCGCATGGCCGCCGATCTCTACGACAAGCTCTCCGAGGAGTAAGCGGGGCCAGGCTAGGCCGGGTGCGCGCGCTGCGCCGTTCTTGCCGCCGCTCGCTGAGCTTCGCCGGCCTTGACTCGCCGGCCGCTTCAAGGACAACCTCTCTGCATGCAAGATCTCGCGCTGCCGCCGGCCACCCTGCTTGATGCCCTGGGCGCGCCGCAAAAAGGAGCGTACGCCGGCCGCATCGCCAGCGCCGAGTTCGCGGGCGGTCGGCTCGGCGGCTGGCGCAAGAAGGCCTGGCGCTACGCCGGGGTGTTCCGCGACGACCTGGCCATCGGGGCGGCGATTGCCGACCTCGGCTACCTCGGCCTCACCTTCGTCTATGTCGCCGAGGGCGGCCGGTTCTACGAGTGCGCGTGGAAGTCGCCCGCCGCCGCCGGCCTGCGGGTCGGCGCCGCCGACGGCACCAGCGTCGCCCTGGCGCCGGGGCGGATGGTGACCCTGGCGACGACGCGCACCGGCGGCGTCACCGTCTCGCTGGCGCTGCCCGAGATCCGCGCCGAGCTCGATATCGAAGGGGGCGCGACGCCGCTTACCGTGGTCAGCGATGTCGGCGGCGTCGCCGGTGCAACCGGCATGACGGTCAAGAGCGCCGGCCTCCTCACGCGCGGGACGCTCTGCGTGCAAGGGCGGAGCTACACCCTGGACGACGCGCGCGCCTGCCTGGACTTCACCCAGGCGCTGTTCCCGCGCCGCACGGTCTGGTCGTGGGCGACCGCCGGCGGCCTCGCTGACGACGGACGGGCGGTGGGCTTCAACCTGGCGCGCGGCGTCCACGACGACGCGCTCGGCCGCTTCAGCGAGAACGCGCTGTGGCTGGACGGGACCCCGGCGGCGCTGCCGGCGGTCAGCTTCACCGCGGCGCCCGGGGCCGCGCCGTGGACCATCCGCAGCGCCGACGGCGCGGTCGACCTGCGCTTCCAGCCGCGCGGCGAGCGCGCCGAGGACGTGAACTTCCTCATCCTGAGCTCGCGCTACCGGCAGCCGTTCGGCAGCTTCAGCGGGCGACTGCGCGACGCCCGCGGCCGCGAGGTCCGCATCGACGGAGTCCCCGGCGTCACCGAGGACCACGCCGCTCTCTGGTAGCCCCGCCGGCGAGGCCGCGCGGACGCCCTTATCGCTCAGCGCGGGAGCACTGCGCCGCCGGATAGCGGTCGAACAAGCGCCACCCGGACGGCGGGTCGCTCAGCGCGGCAGCATTCCGCGCAGCTGGAGCGCCGCGGCGCTGCGCAGCCCGGGGTCGAGGGCCCCCTCGAGCGAGACGAACCCGGCGAGCCAGCTCATGAGCGCCATGTAGTAAAGCGCGAAGAAGTTCTGCGCCGCCTGCAGGGGGTTGAGCTCCGCGTCGAGCTCGCCCGTTTCCTGAGCGCCCCTTATGTGCGTCGCGAGCCGGTGCAGGAAGGCAAACGTCAGCGCGTTCACCCGCACCGCGTTGGGACCGCTGGCCCCCGGCAGGGTCCTGACGAAGGCGTGCGCCACCCGCGGCGCCTCGGCGTACATGCGGAAAAACTTGCCGAAAATATGCAGCAGCTGGTCGAGAAACGGCGCCGCCGGCAGCGTCGCGAACCCGTCCTCCACGGCGGCGCTCAGCTTGTCGTGCATGACCAGGAACAAGAGGTCGTCCTTGTCGCGCGCGTGCACAAAGACGGTGCCGCCGGCGACCTCGGCGCGCTCGGCGATCGCCTTGGTGGTCGTCTGCTCGAAGCCCTGGCTGGAGAACAGCTCCCAGGCGGCGCGGCGGATCCGCTCGCGCGTGCCTTCTTTCTGGGCGGCCCGCGTGACCTTTTTTTGACTGACCATGCTCAGTGACCTCTGGAGATCATTAGCACTCGGAGAAATATTGCAAGTTGGTCTTGAATGAGCGTACTCAATGAGTATACTCATTGAAAAGCGGCGGTCCTGCAAGCCCGATGAACTGGACCCGGCAAGCGCCGCTTCTCTTACTCAGGAGCCCGTGATGAGGACAACGTACGACCCCAGCCTCTCGCTACGCGCGGCGCGCAAGCTCTACTTCGCGATGAACAACTTTGGCGACAACGGCGGCTACGACGACGCCTGGGTCGACTTCAAGCTCGGCCCGATTCCGTTTCCCTTTCCCAACACCGCCGGCCGCGTCCGCGCGGTGAAGTACCACGACCTGCACCACATCCTGACCGGCTATCGCACCGATCTGATCGGCGAGTTCGAGATCTCGGCCTGGGAGCTCGGCGCCGGCTGCCGCGACTTCTACGCCGCCTGGGCGCTCAACCTCGGCGGTCTGTTCGCGGGCCTTGTCTCGGCGCCGCGGCGGATCGCCCGCGCCTTCGCCCGCGGGCTGGCCAGCCAGTCGCTATACGGCCATGAGTTCGACGAGCTCCTGGACCTCCCGGTCGGCGCCACGAGCGCGCGATTCGTCGCCGCGGAAGAGGCGCCGATGACCGCGACGGGCTGGCTGCGGCTGGCCCTGGCCGGTCTCGCCGGTCTGGCGGTCGGAACGCTGATGTGGTTCCTCTTCCTGCTGCTGCTGCCGCTGGGACTGTGGAACAACATGCTGCGCAAAAAATCCCTGATGGCCGCGGCGAAGCCGGCGTAGCGGCGGCTCAGCGTGCGGCGCGCGGCGGCTCGACCAGGGCGCGCAGCTCGCGCTCCAGGCGCTCGGACTCGGCGATGCGCTGGTTGGTCTCGGCCAGCGGCTGCGTGATCGAGTGACTCCGTCCGTAGTCCATGGTGAGCCAGCTGCGGTAGCTCTTGAAGCGCGGCAGCGCGCGGCGGACGTACTCAAGGCGCAGCACCTCGGGATACTCGGGCAGCTGCGCCGCCTTGAAGTAGGCCATGCCGATGTTCTGGTTGATCCGGTCGGCCTGCTTGAGGCGATACGCCAGCTCCAGCAGATCGGCAGCGGCCAGGAACTGACCCCGGGAGTACAGGCTGATTCCCGCGACCCAGATGGCCTCCTGGTTGTCCCCCTTGACGACGCGCCCGAGGCCTGCTTGCTCGGAGTGGACGGTCGCGCAGGCGGCTAGCAAGCACAATAGCGAACCAAGGACGTAATTATTTGAGGTGAACGAGCACATTGGGGTTCAAAAGGTGGCGCACAGCTGGGTTGGCGTGCGACGAGCGCGACCTGTGCGATACGCGCTTGCTCGACGGGGCCGGCGCCGTCGGGATGCCGGCGACCGGGCCGGCACCGCTCGGCGCGCTGACGGTGCTGCCGCTGCTGATCGGCGCTCCGACGGGCGCCCCGGTCGGTGCCCCGGCGGGCGCATCGGCTGCAGCGCCGGGGACCTTCTTCGCATTCGGCGGGCTCGGCGCGATCGGCGGGCTCGGCGCGTTGGGCGGACTCGGCGCCGGCGGCTGTCCGGGCAGCTCGGGCAGCACCAGATCCCCGGACCCCGCGTCTATGCGCACCACCACCGGCCCCGGGCCCCAGTCGTCCGACCGTCGCTCACCGCCGCTCTGCATCCACCCGAGCGACAGCGTCGCAATGAGCAGGGCCCCCATAAGACCAATCCCCGCCATCGAGCGCAGCGCCACCGGCGGCGTCGCCAGCTGCCCGACCATCAGCGAGCCGGAGGTCGCGCACTCCACGTCCTGCAGCCGCTGGACGACCTCGGCCATCGTCGGCCGATCCTGCGGCTGCTTGGCGAGCATCGCGGTGACCAGCCGCAGGAGCGCCGCCGGAGCCCGCGAGGCCCGCCGTCCCAGCGACGGCAGCGCCGCGGTCAGGTGCGAGCGCATCTCCCGCTCGGCATCGTCCGATTGGAAGGGTCGCTGACCGCTTAAGAGCTCGTACAGGATGACGCCCAGCGAGTACACATCGGCGCGCCCGTCCACGCTGTGGGCACTGTAGATCTGCTCCGGCGCGATGTAGCCGGGCGTGCCCAGGCCGAAGCCGGGCCGGGTGCCCCCGGGCAGCGTGACCGCTCCCGCGGGCAGCTCCAGCTTGGCGATGCCGAAGTCGAGCAGCTTGACCCGCTGCCCGCCGGCCACTTCCGGATCGGCGAGCAGCATCAGGTTGTCGGGCTTGAGGTCGCGATGCACGACGCCCTTCTGGTGCACCACCACCAGAGCGGATGCCACCTGACGGCCGAGGCGCAGCACCTGACTGACCGGCATCGGCGCGTTGCCGCTGCGGCTGCGGTACTCGGCCAGCGTCTCGCCTTCCAGGTACTCCATGACCGTGTAGGCGCTGCCCCCGGCGAGCTGTCCGTACTCGTGGATGGTGACGACGCTCGGGTGGCTGATCAGGTTGACGCAGCGGGCCTCGTTGAAGAATCGTCGGCGCTGCTCGGGATCCGAGGCCCAGCAGGAGTGCATGAGCTTGACCGCGACCCGCCGGTTCAGCTGGTCGTTGCTCGCCTCGTAGACTGCTCCCATCCCGCCTTCTGCGATCAGACGGACGAGGCGGTAGCAGCCAATGTAATCGCCGATATGCATCGATCTTCTCCGGCTTCTCGGTGCTGAGATATCAGCAATCCACATGCCAGTCATTCTGGCCGACGCGCCCGATTCAGGAAGGCAGCCGCACCTTGGGCAGCAGCAGCCCGAGCGCCCCGTGGAGCTCCGCGAGGTCGAAGGGCTTGCGCAGAAGGACCGTCTGCTCGCCCAGGTTGCCCACCTGCCGCATCAGGTCGTCATCGCGCAGGCCGGTCATCACAATGACCGGAGTCCGCACGCCGGCGTTGCGCGCGCTCATCGCCACCTGCAGTCCGCTCATCCACGGCATCGAGATGTCGGTGATGATCAGATCGAAGGGACCCTGATTGGCCACCAGCTCGATCAGCATCACTCCGTTGTCGGCCCGCATGACTTCCAGTCCCATGGACTCCAGATCCTTGGTGACCAGATCGAGGATCGCGGGGTCGTCATCAGCAACAATGGTTCTTATACTCATGGTCTTCCTACTAAGTTGCATCCTGCGTGCCACCTATATAAGCGGGGACCCCTGGGACATACCCGAGCGGGCAAAAACTCCGGCACAAGGGATGCAAAGACCTCGGCCCTGGGAGGAAGGCTTATGAGCGAGTTGATTAATAATGGTGCTGGGTTCCAGCAGTGGCTGACGCCCCAGCCGCCCACCCTGCAAGAATTTCTCAAGCTCCATCGGACGGAGCTCGTTGCCCGCGTGCGGAGCCGGCTGGCCGCCCGCGCAGTGCCGGGCGCGGACGACGAGGAGCTTGCGCAAGCGGTGACGCGGCTTGTCGATCAGCTGGCCGCGGCGCTCGGACGTCGCGCTCGCTCCAGCCAGCCGGGCCCCGGCGCGACCGACGACCTCGCCAGCACGGCGGCGCGGCAGGGCAGCGAGCTTTTGCACAAGGGATTCACGCTCGCCCAGGTCGTTCATTATTACGGCGATCTAAATCAAGCGGTTACCGAGCTCGCGGTCGAGCTGAAGCTGCCCGTCGACCCGGGCGAGCTGCACACCCTGAACATCTGCCTGGAAGAGGCGATCGCCGAGGCGGTGAGCGCCTACGGACAGGTGCAGGAGCAGCTGCACTGGGACGCCGAAGTCCAGCGCCTCGGCGGGCTCGCCCACGAGCTGCGCAACCTGCTGACCTCCGCCACGCTGGCCTACGATGTCCTTAAAAACGGTCAGGTCGGAATCGATGGCAGCGCCGGGATGATCCTCGGGCGCAGCCTCAAGTCGCTGCGCGGGCTCATCGATCGTTCGTTGTCGGAAGCCTGCGTCCCGCCGAGCTCGCGCGAGAGCTCGCGTCTGTGTCGTGCGCACTAGCTACACTGCGCCAATCTGACCCAGCGCACTCTGCCCTCGCCAGCCGATCGTCTCTTCTACCATCACCGGCATCAACCGGCATCAACCGGACTACCAGCTGGGCCATGCGCCGGCGCGCCCCCCTGGACCTGTCCGGACTGGACGCATGTCCGACTGAGCTCGACCGGACTGATTGGGCCGATTGGGACAGATCGGCCCGCCGTGTCAGATTCGCACAGCACATTTTACGACTCACCTTGTCCCACCCGGGTGAGCGCGCGGGCCCGGTCCGCTTGCCCAAGATCCGCCGCCGCGGTTCTAACCAGCAAGCAAGCCGATTCACTCCTCCGCCCGCAGCGCACCAAGCGCGTTGCCCGCGGAGCCGAGCGCCATCGGCGGCACCACCCAAATCCGGTCAAGCCAGATGCCAGACCAGCCAGCCAGCGCCCGCGACTGTGAACCGAGCAAGCAAGCAGGGCTCATCCAGCTCGGACAGCGCCTCGGCAACTACCGCATCGTCCGGCCGCTCGGGCAGGGCGGCATGGGCTCGGTGTACGAGGCGGCGCACCAGTACATCGACCGCAAGGGGGCGGTCAAGGTCCTGCACCCCGACCTGTCGCAGAACCCGCAGTTTGCCAGCCGGTTCCTCAACGAAGCGCGCGCCGTGAATCTCATCAAGCACCCCGGGCTCGTCGAGATCTTCGAGTTCGGCCTGCTCGCCGACGGCACCGCCTACATCATCATGGAGCTCCTGAGCGGCGTGGCGCTAAGTGAGCTCATGCGGCGCTCGCCGGGAGGACTGGGCAGCGCAGCGCTGCCGATCTGCAAGCAGATTGCCCAGGCCATGGCCGCGGCCCATCACAAGGGGATCGTCCATCGGGAACTCTGCTCCCGTCGCGGCGATCGCGGTCATTTTTCGCGCCGGCG
>DAOMZC010000071.1:0-14051 GCA_035437965.1 Pseudomonadota bacterium | reverse complement strand
TCGCCCGCGAGTACGGCGGCACCCTGGCCAACCGCAGCTTCGGCGGCGCCCAGGTCTCGCGCACCTTCTACGCCCGCGGCCAGACCGGGCAGCAGCTGCTGCTGGGCGCCTACGGGGCGCTCAACCGCCAGATCCAGGCCGGGCGCGTCCGCATGCACCCGCGCACCGAGATGCTCGACCTGGTGATGGTAAACGGCCAGGCGCGCGGCATCATCACCCGCGACCTGGGCACCGGCCGGCTCGCGCGCTACACCGGCCACGCCGTGGTGCTGGCCACCGGCGGCTACGGCAACGTCTTTTACCTGTCGACCAACGCCGCCGGCTGCAACGTCACCGCGACCTACCGCGCCCACAAGCGCGGCGCCCTGTTCGCCAACCCCTGCTTCACCCAGATCCACCCGACGTGCATCCCCGCCTCGGGCGAGCACCAGTCCAAGCTGACCCTCATGTCCGAGTCGCTGCGCAACGACGGCCGCATCTGGGTGCCGCGCAGCGCCGGCGACACCCGCCGCCCCGAGCAGATCCCCGAGGCCGAGCGCGACTACTACCTGGAGCGCAAGTATCCCTCCTACGGCAACCTGTCGCCGCGCGACATCGCCTCGCGCGCCGCCAAGCAGGTGTGCGACGAGGGGCGCGGCGTCGGTCCGGTGGTCGCCGGCCGGGCGCGCGGGGTGTACCTGGACTTCGACGACGCCCTCAAGCGCCTCGGCCGCGACACCATCAGCCAGCGCTACGGCAACCTGTTCGACATGTACCACAAGATCACCGGCGAGGACCCCTACCGCACGCCGATGCGCATCTACCCCGCGTCGCACTACACCATGGGCGGCCTGTGGGTCGACTACAACCTCATGAGCAACCTCCCCGGCCTGCACGTCATCGGCGAGGCGAACTTCTCCGACCACGGCGCCAACCGCCTCGGCGCGAGCGCGCTGATGCAGGGCCTGGCCGACGGCTACTTCATCCTCCCCTACACCCTTGGCCACTACTTCGCGTCCAGCAAGCTCGCCCCCGTGACCACCGATCACCCCGCCTTCGCCGACGCCGAGAAGCAGGTGAGCGAGCGCCTCGGCCAGCTCCTTGCGATCAAGGGCCGGCGCTCGCCCGACTCGTTCCACCGCGAGCTCGGGGGCCTTTTGTGGGACCACTGCGGCATGGCCCGCGACGCCGCCGGCCTGCAAGCGGCGCTGCAGCGCATCCCCGCCCTGCGCGAGGAGTTCTGGCAGAACCTGCGCGTCCAGGGCGACAGCGGCGAGCTCAATCAGGAGCTCGAGCGCGCCGGCCGCGTCGCCGACTTCCTCGAGTTCGCCGAGCTCATGTGCCGCGACGCCCTCGACCGCCAGGAGTCGTGCGGCGGCCACTTCCGCCAGGAACACCAGACCGACGACGGCGAGGCGCTGCGCGACGACGAGCGCTTCTGCCACGTCAGCGCCTGGAGCTACCAGGGCCCCGGCCGCCCCCCCGAGCTCGTCCGCGAGCCCCTGGTCTTCGAGAGCGTCAAGCTCGCCCAGAGGAGCTACAAGTGAACCTCACCCTGCACATCTGGCGGCAGAAGAACCCCAAGAGCCCCGGCCGCCTCGTCAAGTACAAGGTCGAGGGCATAAGCCCCGACCAGTCGTTCCTCGAGATGATCGACCAGCTCAACCAGGGCCTCATCGAAAAGGGCGAGGAGCCGGTCGCCTTCGACCACGACTGCCGCGAGGGCATCTGCGGCGCCTGCTCGATGGTCATAAACGGCGTGCCGCACGGACCGCAGCGCGGCACCACCACCTGCCAGCTCCACATGCGCAAGTTCCGCGACGGCGACACCCTGTACGTCGAGCCGTTCCGCGCCCGCGCCTTCCCCGTGCTGCGCGACCTGGTCGTCGACCGCAGCGGCCTGGACCGCATCCAGCAGGCCGGCGGCTACGTCTCGGTGAACACCGGCGCCGCCCCCGACGGCAACGCCATCCTCGTCCCCAAGGCCGAGTCCGACACCGCGATGGACGCCGCCAGCTGCATCGGCTGCGGCGCCTGCGTGGCCGCCTGCAAGAACGCCTCGGCCATGCTGTTCATCGCCGCCAAGCTCGGCCAGCTCGCCCACCTGCCCCAAGGCCAGCCCGAGCGCACCCGCCGCACCGTCGCCATGATCGAGCAAGCCGACCGCGAAGGCTTCGGCAGCTGCACCAACTACTACGAGTGCGAAGCCGTCTGCCCCAAGAACATCCCCGCCCGCTTCATCGCCGAGATGAACCGCGACTACCTGCGCGCCGCCCTCCTGAGCCGCGAGTTCGACGCGCAAAAACCCCCCGCCGGTGATGATGCCTAAGCAGACACTCAGACCATCCCTTGGGCACATCTTGCCGCCAAGTCGGGAGCCAATAGGCGTGGGCCGACCGGAGATGTTTTCGGCGGGGGCCTGTCCCCCGACGGAAACATCGCAGGGAAGGGGGACCCGCGCCGATGAATATTGCGCGTGTGACCCCCCCAGGGGCACATCCTGCCCCTACTTCGGGAGCCAACAGGCGTGGGCCGACCGGAGATGTTTTCGGCGGGGGCCTGTCCCCCGACGGAAACATCGCAGGGAAGGGGGACCCGCGCCGATGCCTATTGCGGTTGTGACCCTCCCGCCAAGCCCCCCAACAAGGCCAATCCCGTTGACATCCCCCCTCGCTTTGTAGACAAATGCAGGGGTATTTTCACGATGCAGAAAACGTCCGTACAGCACCACTTTCTGGACCGAGTCCTTTCCGCTTGGAGTATCCATGGCGTCTGATCTTGTGCCTTTGAGGCTGCGCGGGATGGGCAAGACCCGCCGCCGCGACACCTGGTGGCTCGGCCCCCTGGCCGCCCTGCTCGGACTGTCGGCGTTCATCGTCTACGCCACCTGGGCGGCGCTGCAGGGCGAAAACTACCACTTCCAGAACCTCCTTTCTCCGTTCTACTCGCCCGAGATCTTCGGCAACTCACCGCATGCCTGGTTCGGGCCCAAGCCCGGCTGGTGGCCCGGTTTTCTGCCGTTCTCGCCGGCGATGCTGATCCTGTGGGCGCCCGGCGGCTTCCGCTTCACCTGCTACTACTACCGCGGCGCCTACTACAAGTCGTTCTGGGCCGACCCCCCCGCGTGTGCCGTCGGCGAGCCGCGCAAGAGCTACCTCGGCGAGAACTCGCTGCCCCTCATCCTGCAGAACGTCCACCGCTACTTCATGTACCTGGCGCTGGTGTTCATCGTGCTGCTCGCCTGGGACGTCTGGAAGGCGATGTGGTTCACCGATGCAGCGACGGGCGCCACCTCGTTCGGGATCAGCGTCGGCACCCTCGTCCTTTTGCTCAATGTGGTCCTGCTCAGCTCCTACACCATCGGCTGCCACTCGTTCCGGCACCTGGTCGGCGGGCGCCTGGATCGGATGTCCGAGGCGCCGGCGCGCAAGGTGGCGTATGACTGCAGCAGCTGCCTGAACCGCGCCCACATGCGCTGGGCGTGGTGCAGCCTCTTCTCGGTCGCATTCTGCGATGTCTACGTGCGCCTGTGCGCCATGGGCATCTGGACCAACTATCGAATCCTCTAAGGGAACACGGCGGAAAAGGCATGGGCGAATATCAGACACACGAGCACGACGTCCTGGTTATCGGCGCTGGAGGCGCAGGGCTGCGCGCCGCCATCGAGGCGGCAGCGGGCGGAGTCTCGGTCGGCTTGGTGTGCAAGTCACTGCTCGGCAAGGCGCATACGGTCATGGCCGAGGGCGGCGTCGCGGCGGCGCTGGCCAACGTGGATGATCGCGACAGCTGGAAGGTCCACTTCGCGGACACCATGCGCGGCGGTCAGTACCTGAACAACTGGCGCATGGCCGAGCTGCATGCCCAGGAGGCGCCGGCCTGCGTGCGCGAGCTCGAGGCCTGGGGGGCCCTCTTCGATCGCACCAAGGACGGCCGCATCCTGCAGCGCAACTTCGGCGGTCACAAGTACCCGCGCCTCGCCCACGTCGGCGATCGCACCGGGCTTGAGATGATCCGCACCCTGCAGGATCACGGCATCCACCAGGGCATCGACGTGCACATGGAGTGCACCGTCGTCACCCTCCTCAAGGACGGCGACCGCGTGGTCGGCGCGTTCGGCTACGACCGCGAGCGCGGCCGCTTCCGCATGTTCAAGGCCAAGGCGGTGGTGCTCGCCACCGGCGGCATCGGCCGCGCCTACAAGATCACCAGCAACAGCTGGGAGTACACCGGCGACGGCCACTCGCTGGCCTACCAGGCGGGCGCCGACCTCGTCGACATGGAGTTCGTCCAGTTCCACCCCACCGGGATGGTCTGGCCGCCCAGCGTGCGCGGCATCCTCGTCACCGAAGGGGTGCGCGGCGAGGGCGGAATCCTCGTCAACAAAGAGGGCAAGCGCTTCATGTTCAGCGACATTCCGGAGAACTACCGCAGCCAGACTGCGGACAATCCGGAAGAGGGCTGGCGCTACGTGCTCGGCGACAAGAACGCCCGCCGGCCGCCCGAGCTGCTCACCCGCGATCACGTCGCCCGCTGCATCGTCCGCGAGGTGCGCGAGGGCCGCGGCAGCCCGCACGGCGGCGTGTTCCTCGACATCGCCTGGATCAAAGAGAAGATCTCGGGCGCGCCCGAGCACATAAAGAAGAAGCTGCCCAGCATGTACCACCAGTTCAAGCAGCTGGCGGACATCGACATCACCACCACGCCCATGGAAGTCGGGCCGACCACCCACTACATCATGGGCGGCGTGCGCGTCGACGGCGACACCCAGATGTCGACGGTGCCGGGCCTGTTCGCGGCCGGCGAGGTGGCCGGCGGCCTGCACGGCGCCAATCGCCTCGGCGGCAACTCGCTGTCGGATCTGCTGGTGTTCGGGCGCCGCGCCGGCATGCACGCCGCCAAGTTCGCCAAGGAGAACGCGGCCGGCAAGATCCACGAGGATCAGATCGACGCCGCTGCCAAGTCGGCGCTGTCGCCTTTCGATCGCGGCACCTCGGGCGAGAACCCCTACCAGATCCAGCGCGACCTGCAGGAGATGATGCAGGACCTGGTCGGCATCGTCCGCCGCGAGACCGAGATGAAGACCGCGATCGACAAGCTGGGCGGCTTGAAGAGCCGCTCCGAGCGGGTCGGCGTCGACGGCAACCGCGAGTACAACCCGGGCTGGAACACCGCCATAGATCTGGCCAACCTGCTCACCGTGTCCGAGGCGATTGCCCGCGCCGCGGTCGAGCGCAAAGAGAGCCGCGGCGGCCACTTCCGCGACGACTACCCGGCCAAGTCCGAAGAGTTCAGCAAGTTCAACATCCTCATCCGCAAGGGCGACGACGGGGCGATGCAGGTCGTGCGCCAGCCGATTGCCGAGCTGCGCGCGGACCTCAAGCAGATCATTGAGGAGAACAAGTAATGGCCAGCGCGACGTTCCGGATCTGGCGCGGGAGCGCCGACAAGGGGACCTTCGTCGATTACAAGACCGAGGTCTCCGAGGGCATGGTCGTCCTCGATGCGGTCCATAACGTCCAGGCCGAGTCGGCTCCCGACCTGGCGGTGCGCTGGAACTGCAAGGCGGGCAAGTGCGGCTCGTGCTCGGCCGAGATCAACGGCATGCCGCGGCTTATGTGCATGACGCGGCTGTCCGAGATTAACCTCAGCGAGCCGGTCACCATCGAGCCGATGAAGGCGTTCCCGCCGCTGCGTGACCTTGTCACCGATGTTTCGTGGAACTACCGGGTCAAAAAGAAGATCAAGAAGTTCACCCCGCGCAAGCCGGACGCGCCCGACGGGACCTGGCGGATCAAGCAGGAGGACGTGGACCGCGTCCAGGAATTCCGCAAGTGCATCGAGTGCTTCCTGTGCCAGGACGTGTGTCACGTCCTGCGCGATCACGACAAGCACGAGGAGTTTATCGGCCCGCGCTACTTCGTGTACACCGCGGCGCTCGAGATGCACCCGCTCGATACAGAGGACCGCCTGGCCGATCTGAAGAAGACCCAGGGCGTCGGCTACTGCAACATCACCAAGTGCTGCACCAAGGTCTGCCCCGAGAGCATCACGATCACCGACAACGCGATCATTCCCCTCAAAGAGCGCGTGGTCGATGAGTTCTACGATCCGGTGCGCCGGCTGCTGCGCGTCTTCAGCCCGAATAAGTAGTCGCTGGCGAGTCGTCGTCGGCAAGGAGGCGCTGCGGTGTTCACGCTCAAGCTCCTGCACAAGGAAGGGATTCCGGCGGCGCTCGACAAGGCCGAGCGCTACCGTCTCCTCAACGAGCCGGCCGAGGCCGAGAGCATCTGCCTGGACGTACTGACGATCGAGGCGGACAACCAGCGCGCCCTCATCACGCTCCTCCTGGCGCTTACAGATCAGTTCGAGCAGGGAATCGCCGACCGCCAGGCGCGCGCGCAGGCCCTGCTGCCGCGCCTTGCCGGGGAGTACGAGCGTATCTATTACGCGGGCCTGATCAGCGAGCGGCGCGGCAAGGCGGCGCTCAAGGACGGCACCCTGGCGCTCGGCAGCGACATCTACGAGTGGCTGACCGAGGCGATGGAGCTGTACGAGAAGGCCGAGGCGCTGTGCCCGCCGGGCAACGACGAGGCGCGGCTGCGCTGGAATGCGTGCGCGCGCAAGCTCAATAACAACGAGTCACTGCGCCCGCACGATGAGCAGGCCGCGGTGCCCTATCACGACTGACGCCGCCGTCAGCTGCTGCTGACCGGGCGCTGCGGTGACGTGGCGGCAGCGATCTTCGCTGGGAGTGGAGGAGGGGCAGCTCTTGCTCGCGGCGGCAAGAAGACGCCGCCGCGAGCGCGCCTACACGGCGCTTAGCCGATGACGGTCTGCAGGCAGTTTGTCAGATCGAAGAGCAGGAAGATGAGCGCCTTTTCCTGCGGCGTCAGCCCGTTGCTGGTGCAGCCGGTGGGGAAGGGCTTGCTGGGAGTCGAGACGTCGTTCTTGCCACCGCTTACGTGGATGTCGGTGAACACCATCTGCCCGCACTGGTTCTGCGCCGGCACCCCGATGGGAGTGTTGAACGAGAAGTACTGCGACGCCGGATTGACCAGCGGCGGAGTCAGGTTGCCCGCGTCGCTGTAGTCCGCCCAGTCCTGGGTGAGGGTGGTGCTGCGCCCGGTCAGGGTCACGCGCGAGTAGTTGATCATCAGCTTGCCGAGCTGCGTCGAGCCGCCAACCGCCGGCAGCTGCAGCCAGTTCGCCAGCGCCTTGCCCTTGGGGAAGCTCTGGTTGATGTCGGCGATGATCGGCGTAGTGTCGTTGATGTAGCCGCCGGCAGTGCTATCGACGAAGGTCGCGACGGTGGACAGCGGCGGCTTGGCATCCGAGACCCAGATGTTGTGCCAGTGCGAGGCGAACACGCGACCGCCGTTGTTGACGAACGACTCCAGCGCGGCGTGCGCGGCCGGACTCTTGAAGCCGGCGTTCTGCGCGCCCTCGCAAGAAAGGAGCACGATGTCGTACTGGTTCCAGTTGTTGACATCGTTCCACCACGGGTTCGACGAGGGGAACGGCGCGCCGCCGTTGAGCGACTGATCGAAGGCGTCGGTGCCGGCCGTGCCGTTGAAGCGCTGGCCGCCCGCATACAAGTTGACGCGACCATCGGCCGCCGGCTGGGTGAACTCGGAGTCGTCCAGGCCCAGCTTGTTCGAGCGCAGCAGACACTCAAGGGCGTCCTGGCTGCCGGTCGACAGCGCGATCTTGGGAATGTTGCCTTCGCTGCGGTTGCGCGGCAGCCGGGTCATGGCGGTGTCGATCGCAGTGCTCGTGCAGTCGGCGATGCTCGGGATGGTGATCACCCGCCGCCACTTGCCGACCCGGATGACCAGCGGGATGTCCTTGCCCGAGGGCACGTCGGTCAGCGTAAAGGTGCCGTCGACGTCGGTCGTGGTCTTGGCCGCCACGTCGAGGGGTACGATCTGCTCGCAGCGGTCGCAGGACGGACCGCTGCTCGGCGGCGGCGCCACTTCAGCGCTGGGGATGTAGACGTTGGCGTTGTAAAGCGGCAGAGTCCCGGCGGGAATGGTCACCCTGCCGGTCAGGGTAGTCTTACTACCCGCCGGACAAGAGTAGTTCACCTGGCACTGGCGGCCGACGCAGCCCGGCTTGCCGGTACCGCCGTCCTTATCACCGCCGCCGCCGATGCCGCCGTCGCCGTTTCCGTTAAAGGGGTCCAAGGATGTACTGGCGCAGGCCGCGGCGAGCGCCAGCGGGAGTACCTGAGCCAGGTTAAGTATCTTTTTCCACATGATCTCTCCTTCCACCTACTCGCAATAAAGACATGACCCTGGCTAGGTCGGGTTAAGACAGCTCGACAGATCGAACAAAAGGAAGATGAGGGCCTTCTCCTGCGGCGTCAGACCCGTGGTGGTGCAGCCGGTCGGGAACGGATAGGAAGGACCAGACTGATCGGTGGAGACGGTGCCGCTCACGTGCATGTCGGTGAACACCATCTCGCCGCACTGGTTGGCGGCGCTGGCACCCACCGGCGCGTTGAACGAGAAGTACTGCGACGCCGGCGAGATGACTCCGTCCGCGGCGTAGTTCGGATCGCTGAAGCTCACCCAATCGGTGGTGAGCGCCGCGTTGCGCCCGGTCAGCGTCACGCGCGAGGCGGTGATCGGCAGCTGGCCGAGGTTGGTCGTCGCGCCTACCGCCGGCAGCTGGAGCCAGTTGGCCAGCTCCGCGCCCTTTTTGAAGCCCTGGTTGACCGTTGCGATGATGGTGGAAGCGTCGTTCTGGTAGCCACCGAAAGAGAGGAATGAGGCCACCGTATTTAGCGGCGCCGTGTTGGCCGAGATCCAGTAGTTGTGATAGTGCGAGGCGAACACGCGACCGCCGGCGTTGATGTAGCGCTGCATGGCGCTGAGCGCATTGGCCGACTTGGTGGACGGGTTCTGCGCGCTCTCGCACGACAGCATCACGATGTCGTAGGCGCTGAGGTTGCCGAGCGAGTCCCACCAGCCGTTCGAGGTCTGAAACGACGCGCCGCCGAGCGCCGCCGAGTAGGCGCTGGTGCCCTGGGTGTTGAGGCCCGGTGTCGCATTGTAGATGCCGCCGGAATACAGGTTGACGCGGCCGGTGCCGGTCGAGTTGGTGAACTCGGAGTCGTCGAGGCCGAGCTTCTTGCTGCGCAGCAGACACTCCATCGCGTCGCCGCGGCCGGTCGACAGGGCGATCTTGGGAATGTTGCCCTCGCTCTGGTTGCGCGGCAGGCGGGTCTGCTCGGCCAGAAGGGTCGTGGTGGTGCAGTCGGTGACCGCCGGGACGGTCACCACGCGGCGCCACTTGCCGACGCTGATGACCACCGGGATGTCCTTGCCCGAGGGGACGTAGTTCAGGGTGAACTTGCCGTTGATGTCGGTGGTCGTACTGGCCGCGGCGTCGGCCGGGACCGCCGCCTCGCAGCGATCGCACGAGGCGCCGCTTGCCGTCGGCGGCGGCACCGCGCCGCTCGGGATGTAGACGATGGCGTTGTTGACCGGGAGGTTGCCCGCCGGGATGTTGACGACACCGGTGAGCGTCGTCGGGCCCTTGTTGACGGGGCAGCTGTAGTTGATCTGGCACTGCCGACCCACGCACCCGCCATCGGGAACGTACGGTATCGTGCCGGCATCCGAGTCCGAGCCGCCGCCGCTCATGTCCTCGCCCGAGCCGCCGCCGGTGCTCATGTCGACTGACGTCGGCGCGCCCAGGTCCTTGTTGCCGCCGGTCCCGTTTCCGTCGGTCGTGTTGATGTTGCACGACGCGGTCGGCAGCAGCGCCAGACCCAGCGGCAGCGCCAGGCCCAGGGTCAAGAGGTGACGCCCTGTCACGCGGCGACCCAGCTCAGAGAGTCTTTTTAACATATACATTCCTTTCATATGCTTACGGGCTTAAAGGCCCCTCATGCTGTCGATTCGATCTGAGATGCGGCCCATCGAAGGTTACGAATCACAGTCTAATCGATACTAAGTTCGGTGCTCGGGTATAGTAACGCCACCGCAGGTCGGCAAGGGGTTGACTGACCTGCTTGGGGCTGGCCTTGTAGGGCAATGCCAGCAAAAAGTCCAGCAAACTCCAGCGCTTGCATGAGCAGGCATTGCGCCAAAAACGAAGCAATTCTCGGGCCAGGAAATACGAGGGCGAAAACCGCTCCGGTTTGGCTGACTTGAGCGTAACAAGTGTCCATGTAACTTAAAATGGCCCGACCAAAAAGCTAGTGCTGGGCTGACTTTTTTTGCCCGCGCGGTCGGCGCGAAGTGTTCGCCGAGCGCCGCTGCGCGCGGAGCTGCCGCTTGCGCTTGGCGATCGGGGCACGACCCGCGCTACTCGCCAGGCCGGAGTGGGGGATCCATGCCGGTATAGCTCGTGCTAGGCTACGTTGGTGCAAATGCTGCCCAATTCGAGCGGATCTTTCGGAGCGCTGGCCTCGCCCACTCGGTCAGCGCGACTTGGCCGGTCACCACGGCGCGCCGCGCTGGCAGCGGCGCTGGGAACGCTGCTGGCGCTCGGGGTCGCCGGCGCCAGCCCGCACAGCCCGGTGGTCGTCGTGCTGGGCGTGCAGCAAGAGGGCCGGGCGGTCGCTCGCGCCCGCAGCACCGTCACCCAGCACCTGCTGCACATGGGCGAGAGCGTGCTCGCGCCGGCGCTGTCCAGCGACGATCTGCTGTGCACCAGCACCGACTGCCTGCAGCGGCTGGCGCGCTCCTTCCGGGCCGACCGCCTGGTAAGCGGCGAGATCCTGCCCAACGACCGCAACTACATCATCCGCCTGTGGATGCTCGACGTGGCCCAGCAGCAGCCGAGCTCCGTCGAGGAGCGCTGCGTCGAGTGCACTCTGGAGCAGGTCTACGAGCTGGCGGCCAGCGGCGCCGGCAAGCTGCTGGACGCTGCCCCGGTCCCGCCCCTGCCGCCGCCGCCGCTGGGTCCGTCGGCCGCCGCGGACGCTGTGCCTCCCGCACCGCCGGTAGCGCCGGGCGGCGACCCGTCTGGACAGTCCGGGCAGCCCGGTCCGGCGTCCGGCCTGCCGTCCGGTCCAGCTCCCGGACAGCCGCCCGGTCCAGCTCCCGGACAGCCGCCCGCGCCGCCGGCGAGCCTGCAGCTGGCTCCGCCAATCCAGCCGGAAGCCGAGCTGGCGCGGTCCCAGGCGCCTGCTGAGTCGGCAGTCGCCCGCTCGACGGCGCGCTGCCGGCCGCGGTTTTATACCTTCCGCCGCGGCGTCGCCGTCGGAGCGCTCAGCGCGCTGAGCGCCGCCGGTCTGGTCACCGCGGTCGCCCTGACGGCCGCCGACGGCTCGGTCTACCTGTCGAGCGCCGACGGCTACCCGGGCGACGTCACCTGGAACTTCCAGGGGCAGTACCGCGCCGCGTACGTGCTGACGACGCTCACTGCCCTCGGGCTGGGGTCGGTGCTCGTCGACTGGCACCGGCTGCTCAACCCAAACGCCGCCAAGACCGCGCTGTGCGAGGTCGGCCGCAGCAAGTGGAACTTCAACCGCGGGATGGCCATCGGGGCCCTGGGCAGCCTGCTGCTGACCGGCGTGGTCACCTCGGTGATGCTCACGGCGCTGGATGGCCGGGCCTATGTCTCCGACGATCCGACCCGCACCCAGATGGCCGTTCCCTACCGCTACCAGACCGCGTACTCCGTCGGATACGCCGCCTCGGCGGGCCTGGCGATCGGGCTCGGGCTGGCGATTGGCCTGCCCTAGTCCATGCTCAATCCGCCTCCAGGTCCAGCCGCCCCGGCGCCCAAGCCGTCCGAGGTCGTTGCTGGAAGGTATCGCATCGTCCGCGTCCTTTGCCCGTCGGGGGCGGACAGCCCGTTTGCGACGTACGAGACGACGACCGTGGGCGCGACCCCGCGCCTGCCGTCGTCCGGCGCGGAGGCGGTGCGTCAGGCGGTGACCCTGCGGCTGCTCACGGCGCCGGCCAGCGGCCCTGGTCCCTACAGCCTGCGCGACGAGGATCGCGCTCACCTCGCCAAGCAGGCGGTGCTGCTCATGCGGGTGCAGCACCCGGCGGTGGCGCAGACCTACGAGCTCGGGCCCTACGGTGAGCGCTGCGTGCTCCTCGCCCGCGAGCCGGCGGAGCGCGAGGGCCAGACGCTGCGCGACCTGCTGGCGGCGCGCGGCGGTCCGCTTCCCGAGGCTGAGGCGGTCAAGCTGTGCGCCCAGATCGGCGAAGCGCTGGAGGCGGCGCACCAGCAGGGGGCCTGCCACCTGAACCTGACCCCCTCGTGCGTGCCCGTCTACCCCGACGGGCCGGGGCTGCGGGTCAAGGTGGCCGACTTCGGCCTGCTGCCGCCGTCGTGGGCGGCGCAGCTGGGCGAGCCGGGCTACCTCGCTCCCGAGCAGCTCGGCGGGCCGAGCGGCGCGACCGACGGCCAGCTCTGCGACCGCCGCACCGACCAGTTCGCGCTGGCGGTCATCCTCTACGAGATGCTCGCCGGTCAGCCGGCCTTCATCGCCGCCGCCAACGAAGATCGCCAGATCGTCCTTGGCCGGGTGAGCAACGAGGACCCGCTACCGCTGTCGCAGAGCCGGCCGGTCGAGCAGGCGCTGGCGCGCGCTCTGTCGCGCTCGCGCGGGGTACGTTTCCCGTCTGTACGAGACTTCATGCGGGCGCTCGGGGCCGATGTGTCGCGGTGGCCGGCGTCGCTGCCCTATATCAAGGCGGCCGGGCCGCCGCCGGCGGACCGCTCCCCGCGGCTGCTGTTGCCGATGGCCGCCGGGGCGGTCTTCGCGCTCCTCGGCCTGGGCGCGGTGGTGGCGCTCCGGCAGCTGACCGAGCACCGCGGCCGGCCGCCGACCGCCGAGCGGCGCCCCTCAACGAGCGGGCAAGCTACCGGAGCCACCAACGAGGAGGGTCCACGGCCGCCGGCAGTGGGGCCGCCGGCGCCTTTACTGCCGGTACTCACCGATGGTGGAACGGACGATGCCGCGGGGCCCGCAGAGGACCTTGCGGCGGGCAGCGAGCCGCTCGATCTGCAGCCCGCCGAAGACCAGAGCTCTGACGACCTGGCGCCGCTCGGTCCGCGGCGACCGGGGATTCCCGGCCTGCGACCGCCGACGAGCCCGCCCCCGGGCGCGGTCGGCGGGTCGACCGGACCGCTCAAGCTGGCCTTCTCGGGCCCGGAGTCGGAGGCGCTCACCGAGACGCAGCGCAGCGAGCTGACGAGCTGCGTGAAGATGATCTCGCCGCGGCTTCCCTTTACAATCTTACTGCAGAACATAAATGGCACCTTGTATGTCGACCCTAATCACACGAGCCCGGAGCTCAGTACGAGCCAGGACTTTCGCGATTGCCTCAAGCAGCGCGTAAAGGGCAAAATAGTGCCCAAAGTGCTTAACATTACAAAAATGAGCAAGGGGAAGGCGGCACCGTGAAGTTCCCGTCGGTTATAGGGGTGCTGCTGTTTGCCGCATTCGCACTTTTACCCGGCTGCTATGCGGAAGAGATCGCCGACCTGCGCAGCCAGATCGAGCGCCTGCAGCTGTGCCAGCGCTGCGCCCAGAACCAGCTCACCCAGGGGCTGGCGCTGGCGCTGTGCAAGGCGCCGGTGCGCCAGCTTATCGACGATGTCGCGCAGGTCTGCAAGCGCGACGACGTGTGCCTCGACCAGAAGATCGCCACCCTGGTCGGCGACGCCGATCCGACGCACCTTGGCAAGTTCGTCGGCATGATGGATCAGCAGCTCCACACCGTCCTTTACTTCACCCCCAAGGATCAGCTCATCGACGGGCCCGAGGGGGTCTACATGCAGCGCCTCAAGCGCACCGTGCAGCCGCTGCCGCCCTGGCTGCCGACGACCAAGTTCCTGGTGGTCTCGAACCTGCCGATCCTGCCGGCGAGCGCGACGAGCCGGCTGACCACCAGCGACCCGATGGTGCAGCGGGCCGAGTCGCGCGGCCTGCAGATCATCGAAAAGCTGCTCGAGTTTCCTTTTAGTGGCGGCCAGAAGGTGCGGCGCGACCAGATCCTGCACTGGGTCTACTCGTTCTCGCTCAAAAAAGGCGAGTACCTGCGCAAAGATGACCAACCGGTGCCCGGATCTGACCTATCGCTTAGCGTGTGGGTGTTCCG
>DAOMZC010000070.1:0-14081 GCA_035437965.1 Pseudomonadota bacterium | reverse complement strand
CGGTGTGAAGGACTGGCACACCGGCGACCACCTGCCGCGGGCCGCGGGTCGCGCGCGGTCCGGCTGCGATCCCCGCGCAGCAGCCGTCCCGCCGCAACGAGCAGCACCACTACGGCGAGCCCGACGGCGAGCCAGCGCAGCAGGCGGCCCGAGTCGGGTCGCGCTGAACCCAGCGGCATGTCCATGGGCGGGAAATATGCACCAGCTATGGGCGCGAGCGTGCGCAAAATCGCCGACCACATCGCGTGGCTGAGCTCACTGCTGAGCCAGCGCAGCGCCGACACGGCCCGCGCTGCCGGGGCGCCGAGAACCGATCCGCAATCGATCCCGCTGACCACCCGTGAGCCGACCTGGCGACGGCTCAGCGCGCGGCGGAGCTCAAGCCAGGCAATGTAATGCTCACCGCTGAGGGAACGGCGAAGCTGCTCGACTTTGGTTTGGCCAAGCTTTCCGATGATCTGGCGGTGCACGCCGGCGCGACACCGCCAGCGGCGAAGGTGGTGAACGCCGGCACCGCGTCGGCGGAGACGCGCGCCGACGAGCCGGGCAGCGCCAGACCGGTGAACGAGCCGGTGGTGGTCTCGCCGCGACCAGGCGAGCTCGCCCGCGCGGCGCCGCCGCCCGGAGCGACCAGCGCGCCCTTGTGGAGCCAGCCGCCGACCCGGGCGCTCACCGTCGCCGGCGCGATTCTCGGGACGCCGGCGTACATGGCGCCCGAGGCGTGGACCGGGGAGACGGCGACCGAGCGCTCGGATATCTACAGCCTGGGCGCGCTGCTCTACGAGCTTTGCTGCGGCCACCCGCCGCACGACCACGAGAGCCTGGAGGCAATCTGCCTGGCCGCGCTGGAGACGGACGCGCCGCCGCTCGCCCGGGTCGCGCCCACGGTCGACCCGCGCTTTGCCGCCCTCATCGAGCGCTGCCTGCGCCGCGATCCGGCCGCGCGCTTCGCCTCGGGGCAAGAGCTGCAAAAGGCGCTCGAGGGGCTGGCCGCCGAGCTGGCGGCGCCGACGGCGCAGACGGTGCTGCGGCGGGCGCTGCGGCAGCGCTGGCCGGTGGCGCTGCTGGCGGCGCTGCTGCTGCTGCTACCGCCGCTCGGGATGCTCTACCGCTTCTATCAGGTGCGGGCGGCCGACCGCCGCGCCGCCGCCCTGGTCAAGCACCGCCGCTCGCTCGCCCTGGTCGGGCTGCCGGCGGTGGTCGGCAGCGCGCAGGACGCGCGGTTCTCGGCGGCGTTCGCCGAGCTCCTGGGCCGCGAGCTGACCATCGGTGAGCAGTTCCGGCGCATACCGGCCGAGAGCGTGACGCGGATGAAGCTCGACCTGCAGCTGCCGGCGGCGGAGCGCCACCCGCCCAAGGTGCTGCGGCGCATCCGCCAGTACATGGACGCCGAGCTGGTGGTGCTCGGCTCCTATCAGCCCGATCCGGCGTCGCCAGACCGGCTGCGCATCCGCGTCAACGTGCAGGACACCCAGAGCGCGGCGCTGCTCGCCACGACGCAGGTCTCCGGCAGCGCGAGCGAGCTGTTCGAGCTGGTCAGCCGCGCCGGCAAGGAGCTGCGCCAGCAGCCCGGTGTTCCCGAGCTGTCGGCAGAGCAGGCCGCGGCGCTGCGGGCGGCCAAGCCGGCCAGCGCGGAGGCGGCGCTGTTCTATGCCGAGGGGCGCGACAAGCTGCGCCACTTCGACGCGGTCGGGGCGCGCAAGCTGCTGGAAAAAGTCATCACCACCGATCCCGACTACCCGCTTGGCCACCTGGCGATGGCCGATGTGTGGACCGCGCTCGGCTACGATCGCGAGGCGCGGCAGGCGGTCAGGCGCGCCTTCAAGCTCTCGGCGACGCTGCCGCGCGAGGACCGCTACCTCATCATGGCCCGCCACCGCGAGAGCCAGAAGGAGTGGGACAAGGCCTTCGAGGCGTATCAGACGCTGCTTACGTTCTTCCCGACCAGCCTGGACTACGGGCTCTACCTCGGCAAGGCGCAGCTCGACGCCAGCCAGCCCGAGGCAGCGCTCGGCACGGCGAAGAAGCTGCGCCAGCTGCCCGGGCCGGCCAGCGAGGATCCGCGGCTCGACATCCTGGAGGCGCGGGCGGTAAGCGACCGCGGGGATTATCGCGCGGCGCTGGCGCTCCTCGACAGCGCGGTGCGCAAGGGCGAGGCCATCGGCTCGCCGCTGCTGGTCGCGCGGGCGCGGCTGGAGGCGGCGTACGTCTTGTCGTGGCTGGGTCAGCAGGAGCAGGCGCTCGCCAGCGCGGCGCTTGCCAAGCCGCTGTTTCTGGAGGCTGGCGATCGCGGCGCCGCGGCGGATACGATCATGGCGATGAGCTCTGCGCACGCGTACAAGGGGGAGCTCGACAGCGCCCTGCAGAGCGCGCAGGAGGCGCTCACCCTGCTCGTCGAGATCGAGAACAGCTCGCTGGCGGCGGCGAGCTTCTGCAACATGGCGCTCATGCTGACCAAGAAGGGAGACCTCGCGCTGGCGCGGTCGCGGGCGGAAGGCGGGCTCCTTTTATCGAAGCAGATTGGCCTTTTGGAGAGCGTGGGCGGCGGCTACATGGTCACGGGCCTCATCGGCGCGCTGCAAGGCGACTTCCCGCGCGCGATGCAGTCCTATCAGGCGGCCGAGGCGGCGTTCAAGGAGCTCGGCGATCCGCGGATGGTGGCGTGGGTCGATTCCCAGGTCGCGCAGGTCCTGCTTCTGCGCGGCAACCTGGCGGCGGCGCGGCTCAAGAATGAGCAGGCCCTCGCGACTCGCCAGCAGCACGGGCTCAGCGGCTTTGTCGCCGAGAGTCAGGCGGCGCTCGCCGCCATCGAGCTTGAGGAGCAGCGCTGGGCGCAGGCCGAGGCGCACGCGCGGGCCGCCGCCGAGCAGTTCGCGCGCGACGCGCAGGCCGACAACGAAGCCTGGGCGCAGGCGCTGCGGGCGCAGGCGCTGGCCGGACAGGGCCAGCCGGAGGCGGCGCGCCAGGCGATGGCGCGGGCGACCGAGCTTGTGGGAACGTGTCAGAACCGCATAACCCGGCTGCTCGTCCAGCGGAGCGCTGTCTTGTTCCGGCTCAAACAGGACAAGAGCTACAGCGCCGAGACCGCGGGGCGAGAGCTCGCGGCGCTGCTCACCGAGGCGCGGGCCTTGGGTCTGGTCGCCGAAGAGTTTGAAATCCGCGCCGCGCAGTACAGCGCGCGGCTCATGCAGGCCCGCACTCCCGAGCTCACCCAGCAAGTGCGCAGCTTCGCCAGCGAGGCCGCCAGCCGAGACTTCGGCCTTATCGCCCGCCGGGTCCGCACGGACCTCAACTAGACAACCGAGCCGCTGCAGAAGGAATCATCATGAAGTTGCACCGCCCTATATCTTCCGATGCCGCGCTGCTGCTGGCGTGCTGCGCGCTCCTCTGCGGCAGCAGCTCGGCGAGCCATGCCGCCGACGCAAAAGCGGCCACGCCCCCCTGCGCGTCCAAGGGTCCGCCGCCGGGCCCGGCGACCCAAGGCCGTAACTTGCAGGGCCGCAACCTGCAGGGCCGCAACTTGCAAGGCCGCAACTTGCAGGGTCGCAACTTGCAGGGAACCCAACCCGCGGTGGCGGTTGTTCAGAAGCTCCTGGTAAGGGGCACCCCGGTCGCGGAGCTCCGCCTGCAGGGCACGACCCTTGTCGGTTCGGTCGACGGCAAGACGCTGACCGGCGCTGATTTCATCGGCGCCACGGTGGTCCAGGAAGACATCGATGGCTCGCCGCTCCAGGCGACCATCACCAACGTCCAGGCCGACCCGCAGGACGCCAGCTGCGAGGTCCTTTTGTACACCCTGACCGCGACCAATCCCGAGACCGGCAAGAGCGAGGACCTCTGCGAGCCCGATCAGTGGGGGCAGCGCTACGCGACCCCGGTGTACGGCAGCTGGGACAGCACCGGCGCGCACATCCCCTCGACGAGCAAGTTCGTGTTCGCGTGCACCAGCGGCGTCATCGCCAAGTGCATCCGCTGGGGCTACCGGCCGTGGAAGAGCGTCAACGGGCGCTCGCTCGCCGACTATCACCAGGCGTGCACGCGGATGGCGCGCGCCGACTACTGCGGCGACGGCACCAGCCACACCGAGGACGGGACGCTCATCGACATGTACGACGCCCTGAAGATCCAGCAGAAATCGCCCCTCGATCCGCGGTCGCTGCTGCTCTTTGATGCAGCGTGGACGCCCAAGGGAGCCTACTGCGTCACCAAGGATCGCTGGCTCAACCTGAGCAAGCTGGCCTCGATGGCTGCGTGCAAGGCGAAGTTCACAAAGATCCTGCCGCTCATCGAGACAAGTCCGATAAACCCGCTCGACATCTGTCTGGTCAAGCGCGGCGACGTGTCGCGCAGCGAGGTCCTCATCGACAATCAGTCCGGCCTCAACTTCAAGCTCAAGTAAGAGGCGGCGGGCTACTTGTCGCGGAGCTGCCGGCGGGGGGCGGGGACGGTCGGCGGGGCCGGACTCTCACGGAGCGAACCGGCGGTGCTGCCGGGCACGTGGATCACCTCGGGCGGCGGCGGACCGATTCCCCGGCGGGGAGTCTGACCGGGCGGCAGGGAGCCGGGCCGCGGGGGCGGCGCGATCGGTCGTGGGGGCGGCGGATCTTCCGGGCCGCCGCGCGGCTGCGGGATTCGCCCCCCGCTCCCCGAGCGAGCTCCGGGGGCTGGCCGCACCACGACAGAGTCGGCCGGCGGAGCAGCCGGTGCCGGGCGCACCACGACGGAATCGACCGGCGGGGCTGCCGGCGCCGGGCGCACTGCGACAGAGTCGCCCGCCGCCGGGCGCACGGTGACGGAGCCGGCTGGTGGGGCTGTCGGGGCAGGACTCACGACAACGGAGCCGGCTGGTGGGGCAGCCGGCGCTGGGCGCACCACGACGGGTGCGGGCGGCGGCAGCGCAGAGTTGCGCTGGGGTTCGGCGACCGCGCTCGGTCCGCAGCCGACAAGCTGCAGACTGATGAGCAGCGGCAAGCTCACACAGGCGACTTTCGGATTAAGAATCATTCGCTGCATATAGCACAGGCAGGCGCGCGGTACCGCTACCCCGGCGCTCTGTCCGAGCCTGGCGCGCGGAATCAGCGGGGGTCGTCCGACTCTGCGCGATCGGGCAGGGAGTCCGCCGCGGCGATGAGCGGCGCGATGTCGTCAAGCTCTGCCACGCTGCGCAGGTAGTGCCGGTCGCAGCCGTGATGCCCGGTGCTGCCGAGCGGTCCGGGCAGGCGCGCGAAGCCGAAGCGCTCATAAAGCTTGATTGCCTGGTTCATGCCGCCGAGCGTCTCCAGGTAGCAGCGGCTGTAGCCGAGCTCGCGGGCGATGCGCAGGCACAGCGCGAGCAGCCGGGCTCCGGCGCCCTGGCCGCGCGCCGCCGGCAAGAAGGACATCTTGCGGAGCTCACAAGTCTGCGCGTCCGCCACCGCGCCGTCGAGCGGCGCGACGCCGCCGCCGCCCACGACCTCCGCCGCGGCGCCCGCTCCGGACTCGACGACGAAGAAGGCCGCCCCGGGACGATCGTAGGCGCGGCTCATGTAGTCGACCTCCGGGTCGTTGATTGCAAAGCCGGGTCCCACGGCGCCAAAGCTCGGCATGACGGCGCGGATGATGGCCGCCATTTTTTGATCGTCAGCGGGCCGGATGCGACGGATACGGAGCAAGGAATCAGTCATGTCTCAGCCTAACGCAGCCGGCCGGGGTATTGTCTAGGGATGACACACTCTTTGCCCAACCGGTTGCGCCGTAAACCAGATCGAGGCTCGCGCGGGTCCGTGAGGAGCGGAGCCGGAGTCGGGCTGGTCGTGATGCTCGGGCTGCTGACCTTTGGCTGCGCCGCGCCGCAGTCGCTGCGGACCGCCAGCGTGCTGCAGCGCATCGCCGCTGACTACCGGCAGTTCTTTCCCGCCGACGGCGATCCCGTGCCGCAGCGCGACGCGGGGCTCTTGCGGCCGCGCTTCGGCCTGCCCGCCGCGGTCGCGGTCGGCGAGCCGTTCACGGTCGAGCTCCTGGAGCGCGGGGCGCCGGCCGCGCTGCGCCTGGCGCTCGTGCGCAGCGACCTCGATGCGGCACACGCGGCGCGCTGTGTGGCCGCGGCGGACGCGCCAGAAGCGTCTATCGGCGGCTGCTTTCCCCTGCAGGTGCTCGAGCAGAGGCGGGAAGCTGTGGCGGCGTCGGCACCGGCGGCGGCGCGGCTGCTCCTGACCGTGCAGCCGGCGGCGGCGGTTCCACCGCAGGGCTATGACCTCTATCTGGAGTCCGCTGTCGATGCGCCCGTGCGCGCTCCGCGCTCGGTGTGGCTGCGCAGCCCGGCGGTTGAGACGCGTCCGCTGCGGGTGGCCCACCTCACCGACCTGCACCTGGGCAAGGGCCACGCCGATCTGCGGGCCAACCTCGAGCGGATCCTGGCCGAGGTGAACGCCGGCCAGCCGGACCTGGTGGTGGTGACCGGCGACCTGGCGAACCTGGGAACCCGCGACGACCTTCTGGGCCAGGCGCGCGCGCTGCTCCTCGGGGTGCAGGCCCCGGTGGTCGCGGTCGTCGGCAACCACGACCTGGGGTTTGGTCCGACGCCGATTCTGACTACCCGCTACGGGGCGGGCTGGACGAACTTCGCCCGCGCCTTTCACCCCTACCTGATGTTCTCGCTGCGGCTCGGCGGCTGGGAATTCGTCGGCTTCGACAGCGGACCTTCGGTGATCTCGCCGCGCATCCTGGTGCGCGGGCTCGCCGATGACACGATCGCCGCCCTGGCCGAGACACTGGCGACGGCGCATGAGCAGCGGCGGCGCGGCGTGGTCCTGTTCAGCCACGCCCCCTCGCGCGCCGCGCTGACCACCCGCGGCGATCCGGCCCACGTGGGCCTGTTTGGTCGCATGCGGCGCGGGGCGGCCGCCTTCGAAGACGTGCTGCTCGACGCCGCGCCCGAGCTGCAGGTGATCCACCTGGCGGGCCACACCCACTGGTCTGACTTGTTCGAAGCGAGCGCCCCGCCCGGCCGGCGCCCGGCGCGCTTCCACCGCTGGGCCGCCGACGCGCTGAGTCCGTGCGCAAAGCCCCTGCGCGGCCAGGTCTCGCTGATCACCACCCAGTCGGCGAGCCACACGACGTTCCCCTACCGGCGCAACGGCCGGGGCTACGGCTTCACCTGGCTGCTCCTTGGTGAGCAGGTGCCGCAGGTCGCCTTCAAGCGCTACCTGGGCACCCAGCCCGAGCGCTGCCCCTCCGACCCACCGCCAGTCTCTTCCTAAGGAGAGGGTGATGACTCCAATCGAGCGCTTCCTCCACGCCCGCGATTTCCTGCTGACCCACCGCACCGACTACGCGCGCGCCAGCGCCGAGTTCCGCTGGCCGGAGCTCGCGGCGGACGAGCCGTTCAACTGGGCCCTGGATTATTTCGATGTCCTGGCCCGCGACAACCAGGCGGTCGCGCTGTGGCTCGCCCCCGACGGCCAGCCCGAGGTCCGCCTGAGCTTCGCCGAGCTCGCCGAGCGCTCGGGCCGCCTGGCCAACTACCTGCGGCGCAGCGGCGTGCAGCGTGGCGACCGCGTGCTGGTGATGCTGCCGAGCGTCCCCGAGCTGTGGGAGTCGCTGCTGGCGCTGATGAGGCTGGGCGCCGTGATCGTTCCGACGACGACGCTGCTCACCGCTCCCGAGCTTTTGGCCCGCGTCCGCCGCGGCGGCATCCGCCACCTCATCGCCGCCGCCGAGTGCGCCGAGTCGTGCCGCGAGCTGCCGCCCCACCTCACGCGCTTCATCGTCGGCGGGGCAGGGGAGTCGCCCGGCTGGCAGGCGCTGGCCGCTGGCTACGCCGAGCCGGCCCGCTTCACCCCGGACGCGCCGACCCGCGCCGGCGACCCGCTGCTTCTGTACTTCACCTCGGGCACCACCGCCCAGCCCAAGCTCGTCCTGCACACCCAGGCGAGCTATCCCATCGGGCACCTGTCGACGATGTACTGGATCGGCATCCGGCCCGGGGACGTCCACTACAACATCAGCTCCCCCGGCTGGGCCAAGCACGCCTGGAGCTGCGTGTTCGCGCCGTGGAACGCCGGCGCCACGGTGCTCAGCCAGCCGAGCGCGCGCTTCTCGGCCGCGGCGACCCTCGTGCTGCTCGATCGCGCCGGGGTGACGACCCTGTGCGCGCCGCCGACCGTGTGGCGGATGCTCCTTCTGTCGGCGCTCGGGCCGCGGCCGCGCGCCCTGCGCGAGTGCACCAGCGCCGGCGAGCCGCTCAACCCCGAGGTCATCGAGCGCGTGCGCGCCGCCTGGGGCATCACCATCCGCGACGGCTTCGGCCAGACCGAGACCACGGCGGTCATCGGCAACCCGCCGGGCCAGCCGGTGGTCGTGGGCTCGATGGGGCGACCGCTGCCCGGCTACCGAGTCGAGCTGCTCGGCGCGGACGGCCGACCGGCGACCGCGCCGCTGACCGCATCGACCGCCACCCCGGCGCCGGTGGCCGAGGGCGAGCTCGCGGTCGTGCTGGCGCCGCGGCCGGTCGGGCTCATGCTCGGCTATGAGGACGATCCGGCGCGCACGGCCGACGTGATGGCCGGCGGCTACTACCGCACCGGCGACGAGGCCGCCCGCGACGGCGACGGCTACTACCACTACGTCGGGCGCGGCGACGACGTCTTCAAGAGCTCCGACTACCGCATCAGCCCCTTCGAGCTGGAGAGTGCCCTCTTGGAGCACCCCGCGGTCGCCGAAGCCGCGGTGGTCCCGACCCCCGATCCGCTGCGCCTGTTCATCGCCAAGGCGTTCGTGACCCTGCGCCCCGCCGTGCCGCCCTCGCGCGAGACGGCGCGCGACATCCTGCTGTTCGCCCGCCAGCGCCTGCCCGCCTACCAGCGCATCCGCCGCCTGGAGTTCCTCGAGCTGCCCAAGACCATCTCGGGCAAGATCCGCCGAGTCGCCCTGCGCCAGAAAGAGCAGGAGCGCGCGGCGACCGGCGACCGTCCCCCGGGCGAGTTCCGGCTGGACGAGCTCGACGGACCGGATTTGAGTTGACTTGCCGGCCGGGCACAACAAAAGTGGCCGCCCAATCGAGGTGGCAATGTCCGACCCAGCAAGCGATCCAAAGCGAGTAGTTACCGTCGCGCCGACCCACTTTGGCGGGCCGCGCGGGGCGGCGCTGCTCACCTTCCTCATGCCCACGCTCAGCATCTATCTGTGGGCGTGCCTGGCGCGGAGCGGCGGGGCGCTGATCCTGCCGCGCAGCCTGGCCGAGCTGCGCCAGCTGGCGGCGCTGACACCGCTGCCGACCGGGCGCGCGGTGATGTACTTCAGCGGCTGGCTGCTGCTGCAGATCGCGCTGCGGCTGTACGCGCCGGGCAAGATCGTGCAGGGCATGGTGCAGCGCGACGGGCGGCGGCTGCCCTACCGGATGAATGGGTGGTCGTCGCTGTGGATCTCGCTGGCGGTGCTGGGGGGGCTTTTCTACTCGGGCCTCCTGCCGCTGACCGCAATCTACGACGAGCTCGGGGGCCTCATCAGCACCGCCACCCTGTTCGCGTTCCTGTTTGCGATCTTTTTGTACTTCTACGGACTGCGCAGCAAACAACAGGAGCGCCGCAGCGGCAACGTCATCTATGACTTCTTCCTCGGTACGTCGCTGAACCCGCGCTTTGGCGGCTTCGATCTCAAGGTCTTCTTCGAGTCGAACATCGGCATGGGCTGCTGGGGCGTGTTCATCGTCGGCATGGCGGCGGCGCAGTACGGGAAGCTCGGGACGCTCACCACGCCGATGATCCTTGTGTGCGTGCTGCAGCTCATCTACGTCGCCGACTTCTTCTACTTCGAGTCGACGCTGCTCGCCATGTGGGACATCCTGTACGAAAACTACGGCTTCATGCTGGTGCACGCGTTCCTTGTGTGGATGCCGTTCAACTTCTCGCTGCAGGCGCAGTTCCTGGTCACCCGCAGCACGGCGCTCCCGGCCTGGGCGGTGGTGGGCTGCGCGATTCTGTTCGGCGTCGGGTACTACATCTTCCGCACCGCCAACCTGCAGAAGTACCGCTTCCGTACCGACCCGACGCTGCTCATCTGGGGCAAGCCGCCGAGCTACCTCAAGACTGCGCACGGGTCGCTGCTGCTCACCTCGGGGTGGTGGGGCATGGCCCGCCACGTCAACTACCTGGGCGACCTGATGATGGCGCTGGCGATGTGCCTGCCGTGTGGTCTAGGCCACGTGACGCCGTTTTTCTACTTCATCTATTTCGCACCGCTGCTCATCGATCGCGAGCGGCGCGATCACGCCTCCTGCCAGGCCAAGTACGGCAAGGACTGGGACGAGTACTGTCGCCGGGTTCCGTTCCGGATCATCCCCCGGGTGTACTGAGCGGACTTCTATCGCTTGTCGGCGTTCGCCGCGATCTCCATAAGGAGCTGGCTCAGCTTGTCGCCGAGCACCTGCACGTGCGGCATGAAGTTCATCGTGATGTGGTTGCCGGGCACCGAGTACACCGCGCCGCCGCCCAGCGCCAGGCGCGGCCACGGCGCGTCGCTCATGTCGAAGCGCGCGTCGCGCTCGCTGGCCTGGAACAGCACCAGGCGGCCGGGGAAGGGGCGCGGCTTGTAGTTGCTCATCGCCCGCAGGTTGGTGCGTGACTGCTGCAGGATCTGCTGCGCGTCGGCCATCGAGACCGCCGGGAAGAGCTTGTTGGCCTTCTTGCCGCGCTCCAGGAAGTAGCGGATCTGCTCATCGGGCAGCAGCTGCTTCAGATCCTCGCGCGAGTCGGGGATGTTGGCGGCCAGGCGCAGCAGGTACTCCAGGACCTCGGCGTCCTCGATCTCGACTTTGGGGAGCCCCTCCGGGCTTCCGGTGTCGAGCAGGAACACCAGGCCGACATCCTGGCCGCCGGCGACCAGGTGCTGCGCGATGTCGTAGGCCAGGGCGCCGCCGAACGACGCCCCGCCGAGCAGATACGGGCCCTGCGGCTGCAGCTTGCGGATCTCGCGGCTGTAGTGGCGGCCCATCTCTTCCAGCGTCGTCATCGGTCGCTGGTTGCTGTCCACCGGGTCGCACATGACGCCGTAGACCTCGTGCGGGGTCGACAGGGTGTGGGCGAGCGCCAGGTAGTTGTAGACGTGGCCGCCGGCGGGGTGGATGAGGAACAGCGGCTGCGTCGGATCGCCGTCCTTGATCTTGACCAGGCAGCGCGGCAGCTCGTCCGTCTGGATGCGGATCTCGGGCGAGGACGCCTTGGCGCGGGCGATGGTCTCGGCCAGGCCGGCGATGGTCGGCGTCTCCAGGAGGCTATGCGGGGACAGCTCGACGCCCACCGCCTCGCGCAGGCGGGCGATGAGCTGCACCGCGAGCAGCGAGTCGCCGCCGATGTCGAAGAAGTTGTCCTGGATGCCGATGAGCTTCAGGCGGAAGAACTTCTCCCAGATGCCGCAGATCGTCCCCTCCAGATCATTGCGCGGCGGTACGTAGTCGCGCGAGGACTCGGGGCGGGCGGCCACCGGGTGGGCGGCGCCGTCGGCTTCCTCGTCGAGGTGGGGCAGCTGGGCGAGCTGCGGCAGCTGGGTCAGCGCCGGCGCGTCGATCTCGACCATGCGCGCGTCCAGGCTGCGAGTCGAGACGACGACCTGGGCCAGGTTGCCGGCCAGCACGCGGCGGAACACATCGAGCCCCTCACCGCTCAGCAGGCCCTCGGTCAGGGTCGAGCGCGGCGCCGCCGCGTCCAGATCCAGCGCCAGGAGCAGCGGCGGCAAGCTGTCCACCGATAAGGCGGCGTTGCGCTGCGGCAGGTTGACGACGACCTTGCCGATGTGCTGGGCGCGAGCGAGCAGGTCGAACGCCTCCTCCAGCCGCCGCAGCGAGAAGTACTTGCACGGCAGCGGCTTGAAGGTCCCATCTTCGATGAGGCCGAAGACCTCGCTGAGCAGCTCCTGAAAACCCGGGGTTCCCGTCGACAAGTTGACGACGAAGAAGCCGATTCCTTTTTCCAAGAGCCCAAGCGGAATCGGCGTATTGGCCAGCACGTCGCGGCGGCCGATCTCCAGGAAGCGCCCGAACGGAGCGAGCGTCGCCAGCCCCTTGGCGATGAAATCCCCGGCCAGCGAGTTTAGCACCACATCGACGCCGTGGTTGCCGGTCTGCTCCATGATCTCATCGCGGAACCCCAGCGTCCGCGAGTCGTAGACGTGACGGATTCCCAGGCGCTGCAGGTACTCGCGCTTGACCGGGCTGCCGGCGGTGGCGAAGACCTCGGCGCCGAGCCACTGCGCGACCTGGACGGCGGCAAGGCCGACGCCGCCGGTCGCCGCGTGGATGAGCACCGACTCCCCGCGGCGCAGGCGGCCCAGGCGATGGAGCGCGTAGTAGGCGGTCAGAAACGAGATCCCAAGGCCCGCCGCCTGCTCCCAGGGAAGGTGCGGGGGCTTGCGCACCACCGACGAGGCGTTGACCGTCACGCGGGCGCCGAGGCACGGTCCCTCGATGGCGATGACGTCCATGCCGGGCTCCAGGCCCACGACATCGGGCCCGACCTCGGTGATGACGCCGGCGCATTCCAGGCCGAAGGCGAAGCCGTCGGGCGGCGGCGGCATCACGCCCAGCGCCTGCAGCACTTCCTTGAAGTTCAGGGCGACCGAGTGGACCTCGATCTCGACCTCGCCGTAGCCGGGCGCGCGGCGGGGGGCGGGCTGGACGCGCAGGGTGTCCAGGAGCCCCGGCTTGTCAATGGTGACCGAGAAGTTCGGCCAGGCCTCGAAGGGGCCTTGCGGGCTTTGTTGCGGGAGCTTCATGGGGCCACTCTCACCAGCACGTAGTCCTCGATCTCGATCTGGACCACGCCGTCGGTATCCATGATGGTCAGGTTGATCTGCAGGCGCTCGCGGCCGCCGATGGTGCTCTGCTCGAAGCCGGCATAGCTGTACACGCAGGCGCCGATCGGCCGCAGGATGCGCACCCGGCGGTAGCTGAACGGCAGGTAGTGGGCCGGCGTGCGCACCGCGACAAAGCCGGTCGCGCTGTCGAGGATCGCCGGGTGCAGGGCGAAGGTATTGAGGTCGTCCTTGAATGCCTCGGGCAGCTGGATGAAGGCCAGCCCGTGGTTGCGACCAAACCGCGCCTGCACCAGGTTCTGCCAGCGCGGCCCGAACTCCATCGGGCGCTGCTTGGCCGGCGCCGCCTGCTCGTTGGGGTTGAACACGCCCGAGGTCTCGCGGATGAGCCGCTCGATGTCGTGCTGGATGACCGGCGCCTCGGGCAGCAGCGTGATGCGGCCGCGGGCGTGCTCCTGCCAGTGGTCGCGCTTGGGATCGGGGCGCGACAGGATGGTGAACTCGCGATCCTGGCCGGTGCTGACGCGGCGGATGACCGTGCGCACCTCGGGCTCGCCGCCGGCGGCTACGGACAGCGGCGCGAGGAACACGACATCGCGCAGCTCGACCGGCTGGACGCTGGACATGTGCAGGCCGAACGCGGCGCGGGCAAGCTCGAGGTAGGCGGTGCCGGGGAGGGTGGGGCGGCCCTGGACGCGGTGCTCCTCGACGACCCAGCTGCGCGGTCCGTCCAGGCGCGTGACGTAGCTCTCGGCGCCGGTCTCGTCGCGCATGAAGCGGTCGAACAGCGGGTGGGCGAGCTCGCGGTAGGGGGAGGTCGCCGAGGCCGGGTTGGCGGCGCGGGCCTCGCCGGTGGCGCGCTTGTGGGCGGCGTCCACCGCCATGCCGACCTCGCGCCAGGCGTCCCAGTTGATCGCCGCCGAGAGGCCGCGGCTGCGCGCCGAGCGGTGGTGGGCGAAGGCGTCGAGGAACGCGTTGGCGGCGCTGTAGTCGGCCTGACCGAAGCCGCCGAGCACCGAGCTGAGCGACGAGCACAGCACGAAGAAGTCGAGATCGCGGTGGCGGAAGATGGTGTCCAGGACCAGCGTGCCGGTGACCTTGGGGGCCAGGACCGCCGCCGCTGCCTCGTGGCTGCGCCGCTGGATGACACCCCCGCCGGGGACGCCGGCCGAGTGGATGACGCCGCGGATCGGCCCGAACCGCGCCACCGCCGCGTCCACCGCCGTCTGCATCGCAACCAGATCCGTGACATCGGCGCGGGCGACCCGGACCTCGGCCCCGAGGCGCTCCAGGGCCTC
>DAOMZC010000069.1:0-14139 GCA_035437965.1 Pseudomonadota bacterium | reverse complement strand
AAAAGACCGCAGAGGCTCTGGCCGCGGCGCACCGGGTGGGAATCATCCATCGGGAACCATCCCTGCGCGCAGCTTCCGTCGAGAAACCGGCTATCGGGTAGGCGTACGGAAAGAGCCGCGGAAGGCCAGCGCCTGCCACGGCCCCTGCTACAACCTCACCGCAGCCACCACATGCGCCGCCCTGTCGGACGTCCGAGCGCAGGCTTCTTTAATTACTTTACCGCTTGCTGCAGGAACTTGGGTGCTCCCTTTCGTACTGCTGGTGTAAAGTAGTCAAGATGGAAATCGACTTGATCCATCCGTCGCAGGATCACGTATGTCGGGCGAAGTAGTTGGCAGCAAGATCCAAAGTTACCGCATAATTCGCCAGATCGGCCGCGGTGGGATGGGCAACGTGTATGAAGCGCGCCACGAGCAGATCGAGCGGCGCGCCGCCATCAAGGTGCTCCATCCCGAGTACGCGCGCGATGCGGAGATGGCCCAGCGCTTCTTCAACGAGGCCCGCGCGGCAAACGTGGTCGGACACCCCGGCCTGGTGAGCATCTACGAGCTCGGCACCCTGGATAACGGCGCCGCCTATATCATCATGGAATATCTGGAGGGCGACTCGCTGCGGCAGCGGATTCGCCGTCCGGGCGGCTGTCAGGAGGTCGAGGCGCTGCGCATCGCCCGGCAGATCGCAGGGGCGCTGCAGGCGGTCCACGCCAAGGGCATCATCCACCGCGACCTCAAGCCGGACAACATCATCCTCGTCGCTGACTCCGAGGTCTCGGGCGGTGAGCGAGCCAAAGTGCTCGACTTCGGGATCGCCAAGCTGCTCCATGGTTCCGAGTCCGGACGCGGCCTCACCAACACCGGCGCGGTGGTCGGGACTCCGGCCTATATGGCGCCCGAGCAGTGCGGCATGCGCATGCCGGTGAGCGATCGCACCGATGTCTATGCCCTGGGCATCATGCTGTTTGAGATGCTCGCGGGAAAGCCGCCATTTTATGGCGAGGGGCCGACGGCGCTCATCGGGCAGCACCTGTTTGTCGATCCGCCGCCGCTTCCCCCGAGCGTGTCGCCCGATGCGGCGGCGCTGGTCCTGCGGATGCTCGCCAAGGGTCCGGCGGACCGTCCGAGCATGGTGGAGGTGGCGACCGCGCTTTCCAGTCTGGGAGACTTCTCGCGGATCTCGCGCCTGGACCTGGCGATGCCGATTGCCTCGCTGCTGCCCAAGCCGAGCGGCGGGGTACCAGCTGCCGCGCCGGCGGCGCAGTCGAGCGGCGGGATGTCCGCCATCGCGCTGGCGGTGCAGTCGAGCAGCGCAGAGCCCAATATCTCACTGGCAGCGCAGTCGAGCGGCGGGGCGCCCAGCGTCTCGCCGGCGGCGCAGTCGAGCGGTACGATCCCGGCAGTCGGAATCACGACCATCGGCCAGTCCACCGGCGAGCGGGTGGAGGTGGCTCCGCGCTCGCCGCGGTGGTCGCCGCCCGTCGTTGCCGCCATCGCGGCGCTGCTCCTTTTCAGTACCTCGGGCACGCTGTGGATCCTGCTCGGGCAAAAGTCCGCGCAGCCGAGCTCCGCACGGCCGCCCGTAGAAGCCGCGCAGGCTCCGCCGCTCGCGCGGCCCGTGCTGGCCGCGGCGTCCCCTGCCCCGGCCATTGCAGCGATGGCCGCCAGCTCCGATGTGTCGCGCCTCGACCCGACCCCGGCGCCCCAGCCGACTCTCCAGCCAGCGCCAGTACAGCCAGCGCCAATACAGCCGGTGGCAGTACAGCCGACTCCAGTACAGCCGGCGCCAGTACAGCCGACTCCAGTGCAGCCCGTGACGGCCCAGCCGATGCCGGCCGCGCTGCCCGCGGTTCCCATCGGTCCGCAGAGCCCCGGACCCCAGCCACCAGCGCCGGCGACCTTACCGGCCGCGGGGCCGGACCCACTGTCCGCAGCCAGCTGCCGCACGTTGTTTGCGCGCAAAAGATACATCGATGCGATCGCGGCCTGTAACGCCGCGCTGGCCAGCAATCCGAATCAGGCCGCGGTGCGGCTCACCTTGCGCAGCGCCATCGCGCGGCTGGCTACCGTGAAGCGCCCCCGCCCGGCGGCAGCGCCGTCCGCCGCGCCACCGCCGCCTGCACGGGTTGAGCCCTCCGTCGTGCCGGCCCCGCCCGTCAAAGAGCACTACGAGAAAGTCCAGCCCATTGACTGATGCCATGACTACCGCCCGTCGTCCCTCCCGCCGCCGCTCGGTCACTGCGAGCGTTGTCCTTTTGTCGCTCCTGTGCGGCTCCCAGAACGGCGCGGCGCAGGAAGACCCCAATGTCGCTCTGTTCAACTCGCGCTATCACAGCGGGACCGAGGCGCTGGCCCGGCAGGACTATGAAGAAGCGATAAAGTACTTTCAGCTCGCCTATGCGCAGAAGCCCGAGCCGCTGCTCCTTTACAACATCGCTCAATGCCACCGCAAGCTGAAGCACAACGCGGAGGCGATTACCTATTACCAGTCGTTCCTGAATACTCCCGACACCGTGGACGAGCAGCTGCGCGCCAAGGCCACGCGCTTCATCGCCGAGCTGCGCGCCCCGCAGACGCCGCCGCCTTCGCCCAAGGTTATTTATGTCGAGAACGCGCGGGCGCC
Source organism: Pseudomonadota bacterium (assembly GCA_035437965.1). Classification (GTDB taxonomy): domain Bacteria; phylum Myxococcota_A; class Polyangia; order Palsa-1104; family JAEUJZ01; genus CALFML01. The sequence continues at coordinate 11,522 of DAOMZC010000069.1, read as the reverse complement.
GCGACCGGGCTGGCGCATCGGGCTGGGCGTCGGGCTGCTTGCCGCGAGCACCCTGCCGCTGGGATTCGGCGGCCGCGCGCTCTATCTGGATGGCGCCTGCAGCGATACTCCCACGGGGATGCAGACGCGCTGCACGAGCCTCGTAGATACAAAGGGGCTGGGCGGCGGTCTGGTGACGCTGGGAGTCATCGCGGCGATCGGTGGAATCGTGACCCTGGCCATTCCGGGCCGCGTCCTGCACGTGCAGCGACCGGCGGCGCCCGCCGATCCGGCTTCACCGGAGGCGCCCAAACCGCTTGCGGAGAGCTTACCTTTGCTGCCCCTCTCTACTGGGGGCACCGAGCCCGTGGCCGCCGCCCGAGATTGAGCACAGCGGCCAGAGCCTGGTGCGGAAGGACTGAACGGACCATGCGTTACGCATTCTTGCTGATGGCCTTGGCACTTGGCATCTCATGCTCGGAGCTTACCCGTCCGGGGGTCTCGCCGCAGTACCTGCGGTGCATGAGTCCCACTGCAACGGATACCGGCGTCGATAAGGGGCTCAGTGGCGCCGATCAGTCCCTGTTCGGCGGCGCGCAGCGCGAAAGTCCGTATAACTGCAACAGCGACCCGACGATCTGCGCGCAGCTCGGAGCGACGTTCGTCTGTGATCGGGCGCTGGGCTGCTGCCAGGATGAGCCGCCGGGCTACTGCAAAAAGTCCGCCGACTGTGTCAGCGCCGACCGGCCGGTGTGCAACCTCAGCACCAACCTCTGCGTCGCCTGCTCCACCGACGCCCTGCAGACCCAGGGCAATCAGCAGTGCGCCGAGTGGGTGATCGCGCAGTCCGACCCGCTGAAACGGAACCTGTGCATAAACGGACTGTGCGCCGAGTGCCTGACCAACGCCGACTGCACCCGCCCCGGCAAGAGCTTTTGCAACCAGGCCACCAACACCTGCGGCGGCTGCACCCAGAACAGCGACTGCCCCGGCAGCAACGTCTGCAAGCGCGACGCGAGCCTGCTGTCGACCGGTGATGACATCACCAAGATCGGCGACTGCGCGGATCCGTCGGACATAGCCTACATCGACAACTCCTACTTCAACTGCAACGTCGGCGATGGCACGCAGCTTAATCCCTACTGCCAGATAAGCGCCGCCCTGGCCCAGCCCAAGCCGCCGTCGTTCATCATCGTGGCGGGGCTCGGCGACGCCTCGGTGCACCTGTACCAGCCGATTACCGTCGGGACGAGCGGCCAGCGGGTCGCCATCCTGGGGCCCGGCCGCGACGTCATGCCCTACACGACGGCGCAGGCGGTCATTAACGGGGTCACGGTGACCAACGGCGCGCAGGTCACGCTGATGAACCTCGCGGTGACCAACCATCAGTCGCAGCCCGCCGTGAGGTGCAGCGGCTCCAGCACGCTCTATATGAACAACGTCCTCATATCGGACTCTGCTCAGCCGCCCCAGGGGGGAATCTACGCCACCCTGTGCAGCAAGGTAACCGTCGAGAAGACCAAGGTCTCGTACGCCGGCGGCCATGGCATCTACATCGTGGGCGGCAGCGGTCACCGGGTCATCAACAACGCGATCATAAACAGCGGCAGCGCCGCCGAGCCGGCCGGGATGCGGCTCTCGGGCGGCGCCACTGGACTGTTCGCGTTCAACACCATCGCCGGCAATCGCCTGGGCGGCATCACGTGCGACAGCATCACCCCGGTGACCGACTCGATCGTGATGAGCAACGGCGCCGGTCCGCAGCTGTCGGCCAGCTGCCAGCCGCTGCGCGTCGTGACGGCGGGCGTTACCTTGGATCCCTCCTATATGGCCGCCACCATGGCGGGGGATCCGCGGCTGATCTCTGATCCTTCGAACCTGTGCATCGACCAGGGTATGCCCGACGTGAACAAGACCATCAAAGACGACTACTTCGGCAGCGCCCGGCCGCAGGGCAACGGCTACGACATCGGCTTCCAGGAAGTCCGCTGAGCCGAGCGCGCCGCTACTTTACCTCGGTCTGGAATCGCAGCTGACTGTCGACGAGCTGAATCCTCTCTACCGCGCAGACGATAACCAGATACTTCTTCCCGGCCGCATCGAGGTGCCGATAGGCATCATTTACCCGCTTGAGATCCCGCAGCTTGCACGCCGAGGAGCCGACCAGGCGCCAGGCCCGTCCCGGGTTGCGCAGGGCGACGGGTAGGGCCAGAGAGATGACCTTCGCATACTGCTTCTTGTCGAAGGCCGCCTGCGCCTTGCGCAGCGTCTCCGCTACGTTGACTGCTGAATGAACCGGAGCCGACTCGCCGACCGCCGGTATGGAAGGAAGCGGAGGAGCTTCATCAATCGCGTCGCTCGCGGCCTCTGGTTTTGTTTCCGGCGGGCCTTTTACGGGGGGTTCCTTTAGGACCGGGGCTGGGGCCGGTGGCGGGCCAGTGACGACTCGCGCCGGGCGCGACCGCTGCGGATAGCTCGCCCAGACGATGACTACCAGGGCCAGGGCTCCGGCCGCGCCCAGCCCGACCAGAAGGTGCGTCCGGCGGCGCCGCGGCGGCGTGAGCGTCTTGCCAGAGGCGTCCACGGCCGGTGGCGGAGGCTCCTGCGGGGGCAGATAGCGCCGCGTCTCACCGGAGTCGTCGATTATCGGCTCCGATGCCAGGAGCGGGGCCGTAGCGGGCAGCTGCTCGATCTGCGCCGCGAGCTCTGCCTCGACATCGCGCATAAGCGGGCGCAGCGCCTTGTCTTTGACGAGCAGGCTATGAACGAAGCTGGCCAGCTTGTCGGAGATGGTCGGCGCGAAGCTCTGCAGCGGTGGCGGCTCGCGGAAGGCGTGCTGCCCTATGTACTCGATGGGCATCTCGGCGATAAACGGCGGCCGCCCGGCCACCATCTCGAAGATCATCAGCCCGAGCGCATAGACATCTGTCTTCTCATCCACTCCGCCCGCCCCCCGGCACTGCTCGGGCGACATGTACTGCGGCGTTCCCATGACCGCGTTGGGCGCAGTCTCTTTGGCCTGCCCCTGGAGCAGCTTGGCGATGCCGAAATCAAGCACCTTCACCCGCTCGCCGCGCGGGACGGCCGAGTCACGTACGAGCATCACGTTGCTGGGCTTCAGGTCGCGGTGGATCACCGACTTCGCATGGGCCGCCGCCAGCGCGCTGGCGATCTGGGCCGAGATCTGCAGTACGTCTTCGAGCGGCAGCCGGCTGCCCGTTTCGTGCATGCGGTCGAGTCGGTCTGCCAGGACCTCTCCGCGCAGGTACTCCATCACCAGATAGGCAGTGCCATCGGGAGTCTGGTTATAGTCCGAGACCTGGACGATGCTCGGGTGCTCGATCAGGTTGACCGCCCGCGCCTCGTTGAAGAACCGCTGCAGCGAGTCGCGATTGGCGGCATACTGCGGCAGCAGGATCTTCAGAGCAACGCGGCGCCCGATGGGCTCCTGCATGGCTTCATAGACGGCCCCCATTCCGCCTTCACCAAGCGGGCGGATGATACGATAGGGTCCGATTTGCTGCGGCTGCATCGTCAGGCAGACATAAGAAAATCTTGACGAGTATATACGATGCTCGCCGCTGCGTTCAAGCGCGAGGCGGCGCGGCGTTCCGGCGGCGGGTTACTTGTCGCCGCCAGAAGGCGCGGCGCATACCGACGCTTCCGCAGCGCCGCGACGGGGCGGAAAGAGTTGACCAGGGCCCGCGACGGCGGGATCAGTTCATCGGGAACCATCCCTGCGCGCAGCTTCCGTCGAGAAACCGGCTATCGGGTAGGCGTACGGAAAGAGCCGCGGAAGGCCAGCGCCTGCCACGGCCCCTGCTACAACCTCACCGCAGCCACCACATGCGCCGCCCTGTCGGACGTCCGAGCGCAGGCTTCTTTAATTACTTTACCGCTTGCTGCAGGAACTTGGGTGCTCCCTTTCGTACTGCTGGTGTAAAGTAGTCAAGATGGAAATCGACTTGATCCATCCGTCGCAGGATCACGTATGTCGGGCGAAGTAGTTGGCAGCAAGATCCAAAGTTACCGCATAATTCGCCAGATCGGCCGCGGTGGGATGGGCAACGTGTATGAAGCGCGCCACGAGCAGATCGAGCGGCGCGCCGCCATCAAGGTGCTCCATCCCGAGTACGCGCGCGATGCGGAGATGGCCCAGCGCTTCTTCAACGAGGCCCGCGCGGCAAACGTGGTCGGACACCCCGGCCTGGTGAGCATCTACGAGCTCGGCACCCTGGATAACGGCGCCGCCTATATCATCATGGAATATCTGGAGGGCGACTCGCTGCGGCAGCGGATTCGCCGTCCGGGCGGCTGTCAGGAGGTCGAGGCGCTGCGCATCGCCCGGCAGATCGCAGGGGCGCTGCAGGCGGTCCACGCCAAGGGCATCATCCACCGCGACCTCAAGCCGGACAACATCATCCTCGTCGCTGACTCCGAGGTCTCGGGCGGTGAGCGAGCCAAAGTGCTCGACTTCGGGATCGCCAAGCTGCTCCATGGTTCCGAGTCCGGACGCGGCCTCACCAACACCGGCGCGGTGGTCGGGACTCCGGCCTATATGGCGCCCGAGCAGTGCGGCATGCGCATGCCGGTGAGCGATCGCACCGATGTCTATGCCCTGGGCATCATGCTGTTTGAGATGCTCGCGGGAAAGCCGCCATTTTATGGCGAGGGGCCGACGGCGCTCATCGGGCAGCACCTGTTTGTCGATCCGCCGCCGCTTCCCCCGAGCGTGTCGCCCGATGCGGCGGCGCTGGTCCTGCGGATGCTCGCCAAGGGTCCGGCGGACCGTCCGAGCATGGTGGAGGTGGCGACCGCGCTTTCCAGTCTGGGAGACTTCTCGCGGATCTCGCGCCTGGACCTGGCGATGCCGATTGCCTCGCTGCTGCCCAAGCCGAGCGGCGGGGTACCAGCTGCCGCGCCGGCGGCGCAGTCGAGCGGCGGGATGTCCGCCATCGCGCTGGCGGTGCAGTCGAGCAGCGCAGAGCCCAATATCTCACTGGCAGCGCAGTCGAGCGGCGGGGCGCCCAGCGTCTCGCCGGCGGCGCAGTCGAGCGGTACGATCCCGGCAGTCGGAATCACGACCATCGGCCAGTCCACCGGCGAGCGGGTGGAGGTGGCTCCGCGCTCGCCGCGGTGGTCGCCGCCCGTCGTTGCCGCCATCGCGGCGCTGCTCCTTTTCAGTACCTCGGGCACGCTGTGGATCCTGCTCGGGCAAAAGTCCGCGCAGCCGAGCTCCGCACGGCCGCCCGTAGAAGCCGCGCAGGCTCCGCCGCTCGCGCGGCCCGTGCTGGCCGCGGCGTCCCCTGCCCCGGCCATTGCAGCGATGGCCGCCAGCTCCGATGTGTCGCGCCTCGACCCGACCCCGGCGCCCCAGCCGACTCTCCAGCCAGCGCCAGTACAGCCAGCGCCAATACAGCCGGTGGCAGTACAGCCGACTCCAGTACAGCCGGCGCCAGTACAGCCGACTCCAGTGCAGCCCGTGACGGCCCAGCCGATGCCGGCCGCGCTGCCCGCGGTTCCCATCGGTCCGCAGAGCCCCGGACCCCAGCCACCAGCGCCGGCGACCTTACCGGCCGCGGGGCCGGACCCACTGTCCGCAGCCAGCTGCCGCACGTTGTTTGCGCGCAAAAGATACATCGATGCGATCGCGGCCTGTAACGCCGCGCTGGCCAGCAATCCGAATCAGGCCGCGGTGCGGCTCACCTTGCGCAGCGCCATCGCGCGGCTGGCTACCGTGAAGCGCCCCCGCCCGGCGGCAGCGCCGTCCGCCGCGCCACCGCCGCCTGCACGGGTTGAGCCCTCCGTCGTGCCGGCCCCGCCCGTCAAAGAGCACTACGAGAAAGTCCAGCCCATTGACTGATGCCATGACTACCGCCCGTCGTCCCTCCCGCCGCCGCTCGGTCACTGCGAGCGTTGTCCTTTTGTCGCTCCTGTGCGGCTCCCAGAACGGCGCGGCGCAGGAAGACCCCAATGTCGCTCTGTTCAACTCGCGCTATCACAGCGGGACCGAGGCGCTGGCCCGGCAGGACTATGAAGAAGCGATAAAGTACTTTCAGCTCGCCTATGCGCAGAAGCCCGAGCCGCTGCTCCTTTACAACATCGCTCAATGCCACCGCAAGCTGAAGCACAACGCGGAGGCGATTACCTATTACCAGTCGTTCCTGAATACTCCCGACACCGTGGACGAGCAGCTGCGCGCCAAGGCCACGCGCTTCATCGCCGAGCTGCGCGCCCCGCAGACGCCGCCGCCTTCGCCCAAGGTTATTTATGTCGAGAACGCGCGGGCGCCGCGACCGGGCTGGCGCATCGGGCTGGGCGTCGGGCTGCTTGCCGCGAGCACCCTGCCGCTGGGATTCGGCGGCCGCGCGCTCTATCTGGATGGCGCCTGCAGCGATACTCCCACGGGGATGCAGACGCGCTGCACGAGCCTCGTAGATACAAAGGGGCTGGGCGGCGGTCTGGTGACGCTGGGAGTCATCGCGGCGATCGGTGGAATCGTGACCCTGGCCATTCCGGGCCGCGTCCTGCACGTGCAGCGACCGGCGGCGCCCGCCGATCCGGCTTCACCGGAGGCGCCCAAACCGCTTGCGGAGAGCTTACCTTTGCTGCCCCTCTCTACTGGGGGCACCGAGCCCGTGGCCGCCGCCCGAGATTGAGCACAGCGGCCAGAGCCTGGTGCGGAAGGACTGAACGGACCATGCGTTACGCATTCTTGCTGATGGCCTTGGCACTTGGCATCTCATGCTCGGAGCTTACCCGTCCGGGGGTCTCGCCGCAGTACCTGCGGTGCATGAGTCCCACTGCAACGGATACCGGCGTCGATAAGGGGCTCAGTGGCGCCGATCAGTCCCTGTTCGGCGGCGCGCAGCGCGAAAGTCCGTATAACTGCAACAGCGACCCGACGATCTGCGCGCAGCTCGGAGCGACGTTCGTCTGTGATCGGGCGCTGGGCTGCTGCCAGGATGAGCCGCCGGGCTACTGCAAAAAGTCCGCCGACTGTGTCAGCGCCGACCGGCCGGTGTGCAACCTCAGCACCAACCTCTGCGTCGCCTGCTCCACCGACGCCCTGCAGACCCAGGGCAATCAGCAGTGCGCCGAGTGGGTGATCGCGCAGTCCGACCCGCTGAAACGGAACCTGTGCATAAACGGACTGTGCGCCGAGTGCCTGACCAACGCCGACTGCACCCGCCCCGGCAAGAGCTTTTGCAACCAGGCCACCAACACCTGCGGCGGCTGCACCCAGAACAGCGACTGCCCCGGCAGCAACGTCTGCAAGCGCGACGCGAGCCTGCTGTCGACCGGTGATGACATCACCAAGATCGGCGACTGCGCGGATCCGTCGGACATAGCCTACATCGACAACTCCTACTTCAACTGCAACGTCGGCGATGGCACGCAGCTTAATCCCTACTGCCAGATAAGCGCCGCCCTGGCCCAGCCCAAGCCGCCGTCGTTCATCATCGTGGCGGGGCTCGGCGACGCCTCGGTGCACCTGTACCAGCCGATTACCGTCGGGACGAGCGGCCAGCGGGTCGCCATCCTGGGGCCCGGCCGCGACGTCATGCCCTACACGACGGCGCAGGCGGTCATTAACGGGGTCACGGTGACCAACGGCGCGCAGGTCACGCTGATGAACCTCGCGGTGACCAACCATCAGTCGCAGCCCGCCGTGAGGTGCAGCGGCTCCAGCACGCTCTATATGAACAACGTCCTCATATCGGACTCTGCTCAGCCGCCCCAGGGGGGAATCTACGCCACCCTGTGCAGCAAGGTAACCGTCGAGAAGACCAAGGTCTCGTACGCCGGCGGCCATGGCATCTACATCGTGGGCGGCAGCGGTCACCGGGTCATCAACAACGCGATCATAAACAGCGGCAGCGCCGCCGAGCCGGCCGGGATGCGGCTCTCGGGCGGCGCCACTGGACTGTTCGCGTTCAACACCATCGCCGGCAATCGCCTGGGCGGCATCACGTGCGACAGCATCACCCCGGTGACCGACTCGATCGTGATGAGCAACGGCGCCGGTCCGCAGCTGTCGGCCAGCTGCCAGCCGCTGCGCGTCGTGACGGCGGGCGTTACCTTGGATCCCTCCTATATGGCCGCCACCATGGCGGGGGATCCGCGGCTGATCTCTGATCCTTCGAACCTGTGCATCGACCAGGGTATGCCCGACGTGAACAAGACCATCAAAGACGACTACTTCGGCAGCGCCCGGCCGCAGGGCAACGGCTACGACATCGGCTTCCAGGAAGTCCGCTGAGCCGAGCGCGCCGCTACTTTACCTCGGTCTGGAATCGCAGCTGACTGTCGACGAGCTGAATCCTCTCTACCGCGCAGACGATAACCAGATACTTCTTCCCGGCCGCATCGAGGTGCCGATAGGCATCATTTACCCGCTTGAGATCCCGCAGCTTGCACGCCGAGGAGCCGACCAGGCGCCAGGCCCGTCCCGGGTTGCGCAGGGCGACGGGTAGGGCCAGAGAGATGACCTTCGCATACTGCTTCTTGTCGAAGGCCGCCTGCGCCTTGCGCAGCGTCTCCGCTACGTTGACTGCTGAATGAACCGGAGCCGACTCGCCGACCGCCGGTATGGAAGGAAGCGGAGGAGCTTCATCAATCGCGTCGCTCGCGGCCTCTGGTTTTGTTTCCGGCGGGCCTTTTACGGGGGGTTCCTTTAGGACCGGGGCTGGGGCCGGTGGCGGGCCAGTGACGACTCGCGCCGGGCGCGACCGCTGCGGATAGCTCGCCCAGACGATGACTACCAGGGCCAGGGCTCCGGCCGCGCCCAGCCCGACCAGAAGGTGCGTCCGGCGGCGCCGCGGCGGCGTGAGCGTCTTGCCAGAGGCGTCCACGGCCGGTGGCGGAGGCTCCTGCGGGGGCAGATAGCGCCGCGTCTCACCGGAGTCGTCGATTATCGGCTCCGATGCCAGGAGCGGGGCCGTAGCGGGCAGCTGCTCGATCTGCGCCGCGAGCTCTGCCTCGACATCGCGCATAAGCGGGCGCAGCGCCTTGTCTTTGACGAGCAGGCTATGAACGAAGCTGGCCAGCTTGTCGGAGATGGTCGGCGCGAAGCTCTGCAGCGGTGGCGGCTCGCGGAAGGCGTGCTGCCCTATGTACTCGATGGGCATCTCGGCGATAAACGGCGGCCGCCCGGCCACCATCTCGAAGATCATCAGCCCGAGCGCATAGACATCTGTCTTCTCATCCACTCCGCCCGCCCCCCGGCACTGCTCGGGCGACATGTACTGCGGCGTTCCCATGACCGCGTTGGGCGCAGTCTCTTTGGCCTGCCCCTGGAGCAGCTTGGCGATGCCGAAATCAAGCACCTTCACCCGCTCGCCGCGCGGGACGGCCGAGTCACGTACGAGCATCACGTTGCTGGGCTTCAGGTCGCGGTGGATCACCGACTTCGCATGGGCCGCCGCCAGCGCGCTGGCGATCTGGGCCGAGATCTGCAGTACGTCTTCGAGCGGCAGCCGGCTGCCCGTTTCGTGCATGCGGTCGAGTCGGTCTGCCAGGACCTCTCCGCGCAGGTACTCCATCACCAGATAGGCAGTGCCATCGGGAGTCTGGTTATAGTCCGAGACCTGGACGATGCTCGGGTGCTCGATCAGGTTGACCGCCCGCGCCTCGTTGAAGAACCGCTGCAGCGAGTCGCGATTGGCGGCATACTGCGGCAGCAGGATCTTCAGAGCAACGCGGCGCCCGATGGGCTCCTGCATGGCTTCATAGACGGCCCCCATTCCGCCTTCACCAAGCGGGCGGATGATACGATAGGGTCCGATTTGCTGCGGCTGCATCGTCAGGCAGACATAAGAAAATCTTGACGAGTATATACGATGCTCGCCGCTGCGTTCAAGCGCGAGGCGGCGCGGCGTTCCGGCGGCGGGTTACTTGTCGCCGCCAGAAGGCGCGGCGCATACCGACGCTTCCGCAGCGCCGCGACGGGGCGGAAAGAGTTGACCAGGGCCCGCGACGGCGGGATCAGTTCATCGGGACATCAAGCCCAGAAATGTAGCCGCCGATGACACCGAGCGGCAAACGCTCCGCAGCGGCTTGAAGTGCTTGCCGACCCAGGTCTTGGAAGCGGATCGATAGTCTGGGGGCCAGTACAGGCTAGTACGAAGTCACCAAGCCGCCGGGCAGACACTGCTTCGAAGTCGCGGTCGAGGCATAAGCGGCGCCCAGGCAGGCGCCGAGCAGCTGGTGCCCGCGGAGGTTTGGGTGCATCGACTCTTGGAAGACATTGAAGGGCTTGGTGCCTGCGGTGCCGGTGCGCAGGATGTCCTGCCAGACCGAGTTATCGGCGTGCAGCATGCCGGTGATGGCCGACTCGTCGGGGTTTGCGCGCTCGCAGCGGCCGTAGCCGTTGAGCGAGTCGTGAAGGGCCAAAAGCTCGGCGCCGCGGCTGCTCGCCACCTGCTTGAGGATGCCGGAAGCCTTGCGCGAGGCGCCGATGAAGCTGCTGCCGGTCTCTTCGTGGAACGGACAGCCGGGGTAGCCAAAGCGGGTGGTGGCGAGGCCCGGGAAGACCCAGTTGGTGTCGTACTGCCAGATGCCGAGGGTGCGCTCGCGATGGAAGGGGTCGGCGTAGCGGCCCGGCAGCGGCGATGGGTAGCTCTGGACGATCAGGCGGTAGCTCGTGTCTGCTTTGCCCGCGGCGCGCATGGTAGTGCGGATCCGATCGATGGCGGCCGTCACCTTGTTCTTCATGTCCTGAAACTTCGCATCATCGGGCAGATCCGACGGCGTGCAGCCGGTGCCGCCAAGCGGGTTGACCGCATCGAGCGCAAACTTCTTCATGCACGAGATCAGATAGTCGGCAAACCCCAGATCATTGCCGCCCAGGCTCAGTACGATCAGCTTGATGTCGTGGCTGCGCGCGACGGCGGCCAGGTGATCGAGCTGCGCCGGCTCGCTGTACTGCGTGTTGGGGCTAGCGATGTCCTTGGACTCGGCGCCGCTGCACGCCAGGTTGAAGCGGGCGCTGATGCCGGGAAGGGAGGCGAGGAAGATCGAAGCCTTGCGCGAGCGATGGCAGTAGTTGCCCGGCACGTTCGAAGCGGGAATCACATAGGAAGTTCCCGGCACCGTCACTGCGCCCAGGTAGTCGACGCCGCCATTGTCGGCCGCCTCGCCCGAGATGAACGAGTCACCCATCGCCACGGCGGCCGTGGGAACCAGGAGCTCATCCTGCCGGGTCCCCAGCGGCTCATCGGCGGGCCCACCACCACAGGCGGCAAGTAGCGACAGGGATAGGACCGCAAGGCGAGATCGGGTCATGGTCTGCTCCTAGCAAGGGGTTAAAGTGCTTTAGTACCATTTCGCCAGGACAAGCGATGCGCCTTCAGAAAAAGCCTCTCCGGAAAATCGTCGTCGATGGTGAGAAGCGGCTCGCTCATCCGGCCTGCGGAATCGATCCGCAATCGCTCCGCACGGCAACCAGACAGCTGCTTCAGTAACGGGAGCGATGGATTAGGACATTAAGCCCAGCAACCTCTACCTGCGGGACGGACAGGTCGAGCGGCTGACGCTGCTCG
>DAOMZC010000068.1:0-14306 GCA_035437965.1 Pseudomonadota bacterium | reverse complement strand
TCGGGCTTCATGTCCCGGTGGACAATACCCTGATCATGGACCGCCTGCAGGCCGCGGGCGATCTGCGTCCCGATCCGGCATACGCGCAGCGCCTCCATCGGGCCCTTCATGATCTCGGTGGCCAGCGTCCGCCCGCGCAAGAGCTCCATCACCAGGTAGGACTTCCCTGATGGCAGCACCCCGAAGTCGATGATCTGCACGGTGTTGGGGTGCTGGATGAGCGACGCCAGCTTGGCCTCCTGAAGGAAGCGCCGCTGATCTTCAGGCCCCTGGGGCTTGATCAGCACCTTGACCGCGAGCTGGCTGTCGAGCACCACGTGGCGGGCCTGGTACACGACCCCCATTCCGCCCTGGCTTAGCCGCTGCTCGACACGGTATCGCTCGCCGAGGACCTGGCCGACCAGATCCTCGGCGGGCTTGTTTGCGCTGGCGGTCATGATCTGACAGTCATAGTGAAGTGTAAGGGGCAGTGGGCAGCGGGCAAGGACCAGAGGCTAGAGGTCAGTGGCCAGTGACCAGCGGCCAGTGACCAGCGGCCAGTGTGCCCAGTAAGCAGTGAGCAGGGGCGCATGGACAATGGCAATGGCAATGGCAGTGGCAATGGACGAAATGCCCCGCACCAGCATATAGCTTGAGGCTGCTGACAGTCAATCCGCCCGGGCACCTACAGCCGCTCGCTGTGGTGGCCAGGCCTAAAAACGCCGCCAGGGGAGGCGGCCTTTGGGCTATGATACCTACGATGGAGGGCGCATGCCTTCGTTTAAGTACCGAGTCCTTACTTTCCTTGTCTGCACATCTTTAGGATGTAGCTCAATCTGGAATCCGTTTCGCTATCGCGATCCCAACAACTGCGCGTCGGACCCCGGCAGCTGCGGCGCTGGTTTGGAGTGCAACTTAAATACAGAAGCGTGTGAGCCCTCCGAAGCGCTCCCGACCCTGGCGCGCCCAATCTGGAAACAGCAGGCGAAGCTCACTGCCTCTGACGGCGCAGTCGGCGACTCCCTGGGCTTCTCCCTGGCTCTGTCCGGGGAGACGGCGCTTGTCGGCGCGCAATCGGTCGATGTGACCGGGGCCGGTTCGAGCGACGGAGCGGCGTATGTGTTCGTCCGCGATCCCGATCGGGGGACGTGGACGCAGCAGGCCAGGCTGGTAGCCAGCGACCCGGCAGCGGGTGACCTCGCCGGCTTTGCGGTGTCCTTGTTTGGCGACACGGCGCTTGTCTCTGCGCATATGGCGGATCCGGGCGGCGTCTCCCAGTCCGGTGCGGCCTATGTCTTTGTTCGCAATCCCGGCCAGGGCACCTGGGCGCAGCAGGCCAAGCTCGTGGCGGACGACAGACTGAGCGGCGACTTGTTCGGCCGCGCCGTGGCCCTATCCGGGGACACCGCGCTAATCGGCGCCAACCAGGTGGACGCTGGCGGCAACAACAGATCCGGCGCGGCCTACGTCTTTCTGCGCAATCCCGCCACCGGAGTGTGGGCGCAGCAGCGCCCGCGGCTTGTACCAAGTGATTCCGCAAGCGGGGATGAGTTCGGCGTCTCGGTCAGCGTGTCTCCCGATACGGCTCTTGTCGGGGCCTACCTGGCGGGGTCTCCGGGCAAGGCTGAAGCCGGGGCTGCCTACGTCTTTGTCCGCAATCCGGCGAACGGCAGCTGGGTGCAGCAGGCCAAGCTGCTGGCGGATGACGGAGCAGGCGGTGATCACTTCGGACTCTCGGTGGCTCTGTCCGGAGACATCGCCCTTGTCGGAGCGCCCGACGCCGATCCAGGCGGCCGGGCCAGCGCCGGCGCGGCGTACGTCTTTATCCGGAATCCGGCCAGCGGAGTCTGGACGCAGCAGGCCAAGCTGGTCTCGGGTGATGGTATGGCAAGTGACATCTTCGGGAGTGCGGTGGCGCTGTCGGGGAACCGGGCGGCGATTACCGCGCGCCTTGCCACTTTCGATGGCCAGGCGACAACGGGCGTAGCCTACGTATTCGCTCGCGCGCAGGGCCAGGGTCCGTGGGTACCCGAAGCCCGATTGGGAGCGGCCGACGCGGCGGCGGGCGACAGCACCGCCTTTGGGTTGGCGCTCTCGGGAGACACGCTGGGACTCGGCGCATCGGGAGCCGACATCGGCGGCAAGATGGACGCCGGGGCAGGCTACATCTTCCAGTACGCCAAGCAGAACGGCGATCCCTGCGCCGCCGGGCGGGAGTGTCACAGTACCTTCTGCATCGATGGAGTCTGCTGCGACACCGCCTGCGGCGGCTCCGATCCCACCGACTGCCAGGCGTGCAGCGCCGCGGCCGGCGCGATCCTGACTCCTAATGGGGAAGGTATCTGCCGCCCGCGCCGCCTCGGCCTGCTCTGCCGCGCCAGCACCGCCGCTGCCGATCCGCCCGAGAGCTGCGACGGCCAGCTGCTCAGCTGCCCACCGGATGTCCGCCAATAAGCGGCACAGAGCGCGGCGCGGCGCGGCGCTCGGCTTGGGGTTATGACAAAAGCACGAGACGCGGCGGACCGCTCTGCCACCGCTGCCGACAGGAGGGGATGACATGGGGGAGCACAGCTCGGTGAAGCCGGCCGCAGCGCGCGCGACTGATGCTGGGATGGGCGACCACACCTTGGACACTGTAGACGCCCCGCTGGCCAGCGCAGGCTCCAGTGCCGGCGAGGTAGACGGCACCCAGCCCACGGTCGCGGCAGACGGGGACACCTTCAACGCCGAGTCCGCGCCCCCGCTGCGCCTCGGCACCGCAACGGCGACGGCGGTGCGCTCGACCATCCTCCCGAAGCTGGAGCTCGTCGAAAATGAGCCGACCCTCGTCGTAAAAGGCAATCGCCGCTACCAAGAGCTGCGCCGCCTGGGCGCCGGCGGCATCGGGGAAGTCGTCAGCGCGGCGGACAACGACATCGGGCGTACAGTGGCGATCAAGCGGCTGCGGACGCCGGCGAAGTCGACCAGTAACCTCGTCCGTTTCGTCGAAGAGATTCGCACGATCGGCCGCCTCGAGCACCCGAACATCATTCCCATCCATGATGTCGGCGTCGACGATAAAGGCGAATACTATTTCGTGATGAAGTACGTCGATGGTGAGACTCTGGAGTCGATCATCCAGAAGCTCGCGGCCGGTGATCGCGGCTACCACCAGCGCTACGGCTTCGAGCAGCGCACCCAGCTCTTTCTCGGCATCCTGAAAGCGGTTGCCTTCGCCCATGCCAACGGGATCGTCCACCGCGATATAAAACCCGCCAACGTCATGATCGGTGCCTACGGCGAGGTGATACTGATGGACTGGGGGATCGCCAAGATGGTCCGCGGCCCCGAGACGGCGGTGCCCACCCCCGCGACCGCTGAGTCGCCCGGGGAGGACAGCGCGCGGGCGCCGCTGTTCGCGACCCAGGTGGGAGCGATCATCGGGACCCCTGCATATATGTCGCCGGAGCAGGCCAGCGGTCAGCCGGTCGATGAGCGCAGTGATATCTATGCGCTCTGCGTGCTCTTTCACGAGCTGCTCTGTCTCAAACATTACCTGTCCGATCGGACGACGCTCAAAGACATGCTCGCCGGGGTCGAAAGTCAAGAGGCCCCCCTCGCTTCGATGGTCAAGAGCCCGCACCAGGACTCCCCGCCGATGGACCTTACCTGGTTCGTGCGCGCCGGTCTGGCCAAGGACCCGACGAAGCGCTACCCATCGGTCCAGGCGATGATCGAGCGATTGGAGCGTCGTGCCGAAGGCCGCATTCCGATCGAGTGTCCGATCACGCTCCTCAAGCAGGCGACGAACACGTGGCTGCGGATCCTTGATAAGTATCCCATCTTCATGGTGTTCGTGATCGCGGGGCTGTTCCTCCTGCTCATCGGCAGCTTCGTCGCCGGGCGCTGGCGAGCGGCCTAGGCGCCAATAATTGGACGCAAGACCGACGGTGCGCCCTTCAAGCGCGGGCATCGCCGGCATATAATCTCGACCGCCATGATTGCGCCTAAATCGAAGAATCCCACCCCCCAAGCAGCCCCCCAAGCAGCAGCGATGCCGCCGATCCTCAGCCAGCTGCACGGCGGGCGCTATCAACTGCTCGATCTGATTGGCGTCGGCGGCGCCGGGACCGTTTATCGCGCGCGCGACATCGAGCTCGATGAGATCGTCGCCCTCAAGGTGCTGCGCAAGGAGCTCGTACGGACGCCGCTAGTCATCGATCGCTTCCGCAGCGAGGTGAAGCTCGGACGCCGCATCACCCACCGTAACATCGCCCGGATGTTCGACATCGATGAGCATGAGGGTGAGCGCTTCTTGACGATGGAGTTCGTCGAGGGCAACAGTCTGTCGCACCTTGTCGGACAGCCGCTGGCAATGTGGTTTGTGCTCGATATTGCGCAGCAGATCTGCGCGGGCCTGGAGGCGGCGCACGCGGCCTCGGTAATCCACCTCGATCTAAAGCCCGATAACGTCATCCTGGCCAAAGACGGGCGCGTGGTCCTGACCGACTTCGGCATCGCCCGCGCCCTGCAGCCCAGCGAGAGCGCCACCCACGCCAACGGCGAGTTTGCCGGGACGCCGGAGTACATGTCGCCCGAGCAGGCCGAAGGCGGCACGATCGACTTCCGGACCGATCTGTACTCGCTGGGAGTGATGCTGTTCGAGCTGCTCACCGGCTACCTGCCCTTTACCGGCGACACGCCGATCGCGACGGCGGCGGCGCGCCTTTTGCGGCCGCCGCCCGACCCGCGCACCCATCGGCCGAACCTCCCCGAGCTCCTGGCGCAGATAGTCCTGCGCTGCCTGGCCAGGAGGCCGGACGATCGCTACGCCAGCGCCAGCCAGCTGGCCGATTCTCTGGCCGTCGCCAGCACCACGATTCCCGGGGCGGCGCCGCCCGGCCCGAGCAGCGGCTTTCCCTCTACCCTGGGTCCGCGCGGACCGCGCACCAACTCGCCGGTCGCGACTCCGATCGATACGCCTTCTGAATCGAGCGGCGTGTTCTCGGGCGGGCTGCTGGTCACGATCGATCAGGTCTCCGGCTCTCCGGCCAAGAGCGTTGCGGTGCTGCCGTTCCGCAACCAGGGGCCGCCCAGCGATGCCTACCTGGCCGACGGACTGACCGATGATCTTGTCGACTCCCTGTCGATGGTCCAGGGTCTGCGGGTGCGCAGCCGCGGCGTGGTCCGCCAGCACCTGGACAAGACCGATCCAGGGGCCACCGATCCAGTGGCCATCGGGCGCGCCCTGGCGATCGACATCCTCGTCGAAGGAACGGTGCGCCGCAGTGACGATACCTTGCGCATTACGGCGCGGCTCATCCAGGGCTCCGATGGGGTCCAGGTCTGGGCGCAGCGCTTCGACCGACCGGCGGCGCTGGCGCTGCAGGTAAGCGATGAGGTCGCGCAGGCGGTCGCCCTGGCGCTCGCGGTCTCGGGCAGCGCGCCGCAGCGCGCGGTGCTGCAGGATGCCCAGGCGGTCGACCTGTACCTGCGCGCGCGCGCCCTGTTTCAGAGCAACGTTGATCGCCAGAGCATGGCCGAGTGCGTCGCCCTATATCAGCAGGCGCTGACCCTGCGCCCCGACGATCCGCAGCTGCTCACCGGCTATGCGCTGGCGCAGGCGCGCATGTGGTTCTTCGGCGCCGCGGGCTCGGGCGAGGCAGCGCAGGCGACGGCGGAGCGCGCGGTGGCGGTGGCGCCCGAGCGCGGCGACTCGCACCTGGCGCTCGCCAGCGTGCGCTTCAGCAGCTGCGATGTCGGCGGCGCGGTCGAGGAGCTGATGCTGGCGCTGGAGCGCGGGCCGAGCCTGGCCGATGCCCACGATCTGCTCGGCCGCATCCTGGTCGAGACCGGCCCCCTGCAGAGCGGCATGCGCCACCTGGAGCACGCGCTGGAGCTGGAGCCGAACCTGACGCGTACGCTGGTCGATCGGGCGCGCGTCGAGGCGCTCCTTGGCCACTGGGACAGCATGGAGCGCCTGCTCGATCGGGCCGAGTCGTCTCACCAGACGCCGACTCCCATGTGGGTCCTGCGCGCCCGGATGGCGATGTGGCAAGGCGACAGCGAGCGCGCCGCCGCCCTGCTGGCGCACCCCGACGTGGCCAATGGCAAAAACGATCTGATTCTGCGCTTTTTGCAGATCGCCGCCAGGGTGCGCAAGATCGATCCCGCGCAGCTTCTGGAAGGAGTCGTGTTCGGCGTGCAGACCAGCAGCCCGCGCGGGCGCCTGTTTTTCCACCAGCTGGCGACCGAGATCCACTGCTTCCAGGAAGAGACCGACAGCGCCGTCCGCTCGCTGGCGCGCGCCGTCGACGTCGGCCTCTGCGATCTGACCTGGTACGACCGCTGTCCGCTCCTTACCCCCCTGCGCCGCGACCTGCGCTTCAAGGCGCTGCGCAAGGTCATCGCCAGCCGCTCCGCGCGGGTCAAGGCGGCGCTGCGCGAGTAATTACGAGCCGGCCTTGCAGACCAAAAGGCCGCGCTTGCGCAGCGCGTAGGCAAGCCCGCTCGCCAGGTTGGCGCGGGTGACGACGCTCGACAGATCAATCCCCAGGTGGACGATGCTCTGGGCGACGCTGGCGGTGATGCCGACGATCGTCACGCCGGCGCCTAGGAGCTGCGCCGCGCGCGCCGCCCGCATCAGCGAGTCCGCGGCCGAGGTATCGACGAACGGTACCCCGGTGATATCAAGGATGATCTCCGCCGCCTTGTGGCGCTCGATCCCGATGAGCAGCTGGGACTCGATCTGCTTGGCGCGCTCGGAGTTGATGGTGCCGATAAGCGGCAGCACGAGGACCTGATCATAGAGCTTGAGCACCGGAGTCGAGAGCTCGCGCACCGTGTCGGCGAGCTCGAGGCGCGCGGCGGTAGTGGCCTTGAGCTCCTTGAGCGCCTCCTCCAGCGAGCTGCGCTGCTCCTCCAGCGCGGCGGTGCGCGCGGCCACCTGGGCCTCCAGCCCGCTGAGGATCGCTTCGACCTGGTTTGCCATGTCGTTGAACGTCAAGGCCAGGAGGCCGACCTCGTCCTGCCGCCGGATCTTGCTGCGCAGCTTCCGATCCCCGTCCCGGAAGTGCTGCGCGACCACCGCCAGCTCGCGCACCGGCTGGGTCACCAGGGCGCGCAGCACCAGCCAGAGGATGACCGACAGGACAAAGAGGCTGCTCAGGGTCACGGCGAGGAGCCGGACCGCGGCGCTGCGCGCGTCGGCTTCGATGACATCCAGCGACAGCGTCATCTCGGCGGCGCCGCCGATATCGCCGAACGCGCCGCCGAGAAAGCCGCTCCCCCGCAGCGGCTGCATGATGACCAGCCCCTTGTCTGTAAGGTGGGTCTCGCGCTCCCAGTGCGCCCGCTCCAGGAACGAGCGGAGGGGCGAAGCCGCAAGCTGCCGGCCCACTTCCATGCGCGCGCTGCTCGCCCGCACCAGCCCGCCCCGGTCGACGATGACAATCTTGTTTACGCCGCGGTTGGTCGCGTCATTTTCAACGACCCGCTGGAGGCTGGGCAGGGCCTCGGGGCTCATCAAGATCTCGAAGGTGTAGTTCATCGTGTCGGCCAGGGACTGCATCTGCTCGATCGCCGAGCGACGCATCTGGACGAACGTCAGCACCGTGATGACGGCCGAGAGCGCGAGCAGGAGGCCGCCAAGGCTCGCCGTGATTTTGGCGGTGAGCGACCAGCGCACGCTACTTTGCCTTGGCTTGCGCGATGAACCGGGGCTCCAGGAGCTCCCGGGCCTCGGGCGCGGCGTGCTTGAGCAGTCGGTGCTGGTCCATGAAGCGGGCCGTCGCCGCGAAGGAATTCCACACCGACTGACTGGACCCTCCCGGCGCGAAGAGCTCGGTGTTCTTGGCCAGATCGAGCAGCACCATGCCGGCCAGCTCGGACCTGAGCCCCTCGACGGTGCGGTTGGTCGTCTGCGCCATCACGGCCTCCAGCTCGGCCGGGCGCGCCCGCCAGGCCGCGAGCGTCCGCTCCCAGCCGCCGATGATGTTCGCGACATCCTCGGGCCGCTTGTCGGCTACCTCTTTTTGCACGACCAGCACGTCGATGATCTGACCGGGGATCTGCTTGCTGGTGAAAAGCTTGTGCGCCTCCGGCGCGGCGGCCTGGCGGGACAGGTGCGGGTCCCACAGCGTCGCGGCATCGAGCTTGCCGTGGGCGAACGCGTCGGCCGCCTCGGGCACCGAGAGGTTGACGATCTGCACGTCGGTTTCGCTGAGCCCGGCCTGGCTCAGCGCCGCGAGCAGCATGAAGTGAGTGATCGCCGACAGCTCGGCAGAGACATGCTTGCCCTTCAGCCCCTGGACGGAGGTGATTTCCTTGCGCGCGACGATGCCGTCCCCGCCGCTTGAGTAGTCAAAGAGCAGCACGATCTTGAGCGGCGTGCCGTCATCGGCGATCCGCAGCGCGTCGAAAAGGGGCGCCGCCAGCACGTCCAGGCGTCCCTGCGCAAAAGCGCGGTTCCGATCGAAGTTCGAGCTGAACCCCTTGATCTCAACCTGGGTCGCGCCGAAGTTGCCAAGCTGCGCCGCGGCGTAAAATGGCGCGTGTCCCGGCCAGTCACTAAGCCCCAGGCGCAGCGGCGCAGGCTTGGATTTCACCGAGTTACAGGCCCCAGCAATGAACGGAACGCTGAGCAGCACGCTGAGGTAGAACACCCCCCGTAAGACGAGCTCTGCGCGGCGAATCACTCTTTGCTGCATTTTCTTCATTCCTAACCTTAGGTAAGGGTCCAAGGTTACTCTCCTGAGGATACCCTCACATCTTAGCCAATACACGCCGCCCAAATCCACAAAAATCCACAGAAAACCCGTCACTTGAATATGGGTTTCCAGCGACTGCTCTAGCGACTGCTCCAGCGCAGTTTTTGCGCCCTGTCTGCCGCCTGCTTTCTCAGGTCAATTTGCGTGTCTATCTTTATGCCCACTTTCATGTCAATTTTCGTATCAATTAGGGAGCAACTGGCCTAATGTAAAGATAGAGAAAGAGCCAGATTCCGTGCACGCCGGCGTGCCGGCCGGCTTGCATGTCGCACTAGTACGCACGGCACAAGGGGCGGTCAGGAACGGCAGCGCTTTTCATGCACTGCAAGTTCCGGGGGAGGAGTTGTCATGCCAGTCCGGATATCTACGTTTTTCTGTGGCCTTAGCTGGAGCGTCTCTGCTTTTGCCGCCGCGGATTTTTTGACTGCTACCGCCGCCGCCGCTCCCCTTGCCGCGGCGCCACCGCCCGCGGTGTCCACGCCCACGGACCCGCACCTTGCCGAGCCGCCCCCTGCGGACCTCATTCCGGTGGCGCCGCCTGCTGGGCCGGCCGCGCCGGGGCTCCTCGCAGAGAGCCAGTTCGGCTATGACAACGGCATCTTTATCCGGAGCCGGGATAAGAACTACTCCCTGTTCATCAACGCCTTCGGGCAGCTCCAGTACTCGCTTTTGGCCGTTAATGGGAACGTCGTAAGCAACGGCTTCCACATCGTCTTTGGCCGTATCGTGGTGTCGGGCAACCTGTTTAGCCAGAAGCTCACCTACTTCGCGCAGATCGATGGCTCGACGCTTGGCGACAATAACAACGTCACGATGCTCGACTGGTGGATGAAGTACACGTTTTCACCCTACCTGTATGTCCTTGCCGGGCGCTGGCTCGTACCCTACAGCCGGCAGTTCCTGACCCACCCGGGCAACCTGCTGCTCCCCGATCTGTCGCCGGCCGACTATGCGTTCAACCTGCCGCGCGCGATCGGCGTGCAGCTCGGCGGCACCGCCGGCCGCGTCAGCTACGACGTCTTTCTGACCAACAGCATCCGCGCCCTGGGCCTGGGCACCCAGGTAAACCGTGCCGACTCGATCAGCGGCGGCGGGCGCATCGAGCTGGCGATCCTCAAGCCGTACGGTTATCAGGAGTCGATGCCGAATCCGCCCGCCGGAATCCAGCTCTCGGTCGGGGTGGCGCTGGCCTTCAATCCGGTGGCCGAGGACTCGTCCTTCCAGAACGTGGAGGCCGGCGACGACACCTTCAACCTGACGACCGACGTCGGCTTTCGCTGGCAGCGGCTGACCGTCCAGGCCGCGTTCTACTACCGCCACCTCACCAGCCGAGCCGTCGACGACAGCTTCGGCTACTATGGCCAGGCCGGAGTCTACGTGCTGCGTCAGCGCCTGGAGCTGGCGGCGCGGGTATCGGGCGCTCTGCTGGGCAGCCGGTTCCCGATAGCCGGGCTGACGAACGTCACCAACGGCAGCCCGACCGAGTATAGCGGCGGCCTGAATGTCTATCTGTTCGGCCATGGAGCCAAGCTTCAGACAGACTATTCCTACATTCAGAACGAGCTTTTCGGCTCGGCTCTGTTCCCCGCGGCGACGCTCGGCGCGCACCGCTTCCGCATCCAGACCCAGGTGATGTTCTAGAAAGGGAGCCGCCGGCGCGGCTAGCCGGTCGCCGCGTCCGGCGGTGGGCCAAGACTCTGGATGCGCGCCGTCGCCGAGAACAGCTGCAGCCGGAGCTCGGCGAGCAGCTCGCGGCGGCTGTAGCTGCCCTTTTGAAAGATCCGCTTCACGCTGGCGTTTAGCTGCTCGCGCTCTGCCGCCGTCAGCTCCTTGGCGGTCAGCACGATGAGCGGAATGTTGCGCCAGGCGTCGCTCTTGCGCAGCCGCTCGATGAGCGTGAAGCCATCCATCTCGGGCATCATCAAGTCGACCAGGATGGCGCTCGGCGGCTTGGGCGCGGCGGCCAGAAGGTCGAGCGCGAGCTGGCCGTTGGCGGCCGACGAGATGTTCCAGCCGGCCTTGTTCAAAAGCTGCTCCAGCATCTCGCGCGCCGCCTGGTCATCCTCGACGATCATGATCCGCTGCTCGCTGCACACATCGCTGCGGAACTGGCTGAGGGCGCGGCCCAGCTCTTCCCGGCTCACCGGCTTGGTGACGTACTCGGCGGCGCCCAGCGAGTACCCGGTCAGCCGCTCTTCCAGAATCGACACCATGATGACCGGGATCGAAGCGAGCTCCGGGTCGGCCTTCAGCGAGGACAAGATCATCCAGCCGTCCATGCCCGGCATCAGCACGTCGAGCGTGATCACATCCGGGCGCAGCTTCTTGGCCAGGAGCAGACACTGTTCCCCGCTCTCCGCCACCGCGACCTGATAGCCGAGCGCCTCGATGTACTTGCGCAGCAGGTCACGCACCGTGGCGTCATCGTCAACCACGATCACCACGCGCTGGCCGGAGCTGCTCAGCGGGCGCGGCTCCGCGGCCTCCAGGGCACCCGACAGCGGCCGGTGGTCGCCCGAGACATGCTTGGCCAGGGCCTCGACTGGCGCGGCGGCGGGCTGCGCCGGACCCTCGGCTGGCGCCGGACCCTGACCTTGGTCTGGGGCCTGCTCGAGGTCGGGCTGCAGCCCACTACGCAGCGGCAAGCGCACCGAGAACGTCGTTCCTTTACCGAACTCGCTCTCGACCGCGATGAGGCCGCCCATCATCTCGACGAAGCGCTTGGTCACCGTCAGACCCAGGCCGGTGCCACCGTAGCGGCGGGTCGTCGAGGCATCGGCCTGCACGAACGACTGGAACAGGCGGCCCAGCTGCTCCTTGGTGATGCCGATGCCCTCGTCCTCGACTTCCACACACAGCGCCGGCTTGCTGCCCAGAGTCGCAGGCGAGAGCCGCAGCCGCACCGCCCCCTGCTTGGTGAACTTGGCGGCGTTACTGAGCAGGTTGTACAGGATCTGCCGCATCTTGGTGAGATCGCTGTACACCATGAACGAGCCCTCGGGCCGCAGCACCGTCAGCTGGTTCTTGTGCTGCGTCATCAGAGGCCGGACCGTCTCGGCCACCTCGTCCAGGAGCTTCTGCAGATCGAAGCTCTCCAGATAGAGCTCCATCTTATGGGCCTCGATCTTGGACAGATCGAGTACGTCGTTTATGAGCCGCAGGAGGTGCGAGCCGGCCTGGTGGATCTTGCGCAGATCCGGCACCAGGCTCGCGCTGCCCTGATCTACTGCGTCCTCCTGGAGCATCTCGCTGTAGCCGATGATGGCGTTCAGCGGGGTGCGCAGCTCGTGGCTCATGTTGGCGACGAACTGGCTCTTGGCGTGGTTGGCGGCGGCCGCCGCCTTGGCCATGGCCGCGGCGCGCTCCATGGTGATGGAGAGCTGGCGGTTTGTCTCTTCGGTCTTCTCCTTGGCCGCGAACAGCGCCTTTTCGGTCTTTTCGTGCTCGGTGATTTCCTTCTGCAGCTCGTGGTTCTGGCGGTCGAGCTCTTCCTCGCTCAGCTCGCGGCTCTCCCACGACAGCACCAGCCACCAGGCGCCGATGCCGATTAGCACCACCACCGCGGCGTACAGCTTCAGATACGACAGCGCGATCGCGCCGGCCATGGCCCCCGCTACATAGGCGCTCGGATAAAACAGCCAGAACGCCAGGGCGACGATGAGGGCCACCGAGACGAACACGCCGCCGAAGCGCAGCATGCGCAGGCCGCGGCCAGGAGCGAGCCGGTCGCGCAAGAAGGTCTGCAGGGTGTTCGGCTTGCGCTCGGGGTTGGCCTCGGGCACCTTGCAGGCGTCATGACAGCGCGAGTCCAGGGTGCAGCACAGCGAGCAGATCGGGCCATCGTAGACCGGACAGAACGCCATGTCCTGCGGCTCGTAGGGAAAGTGGCAGATGCAGCACTTGACCGCGCCGGCGTCCTTGTCGTTTGAGAAGTGGGTGTTCTGGCGCGCGATGTAGTACCGACCGCGCGTCGCCAGCGCCAGGCAGGGGGCGAGCACGAAGGACAGCCCCAGGGCAATGAACGACGAGTAGGCCTGCGGCCCCTCGCCGAACAGTCCCGAGAAGCACAGGATCGACACGATCGAGGCGGCGGTCATCGAGCCCACGCCGACCGGATTTACGTGGTACAGGTGCGCGCGCTTGAACTCGATGCCCGCCGGACTCAGGCCCAGGGGTTTGTTCACCACCAGATCCGCGACAATCGCGCCGATCCAGGCGATGGCGACGTTGGAGTAAAACCCCAGGACCTTCTCCAGGGTGTGGAAGACGCCGAACAGCATCATGAGCAGCGCGATGGCGACGTTGAACACCAGCCAGATCACGCGGCCCGGGTGGGAGTGAGTCAGGCGGGAGAAGAAGTTCGACCAGGCCAGCGAGCCGGCGTAGGCGTTGGTGACGTTGATCTTGATCTGCGAGACGATGACGAAGAACGTCGCCGCGGCGAGGACCAGCGTCGGCTTGGCGAAGACGTAGCGGTAGCCGGCCAGGTACATCTGGATCGGCTCGCCGGCCCGGTCATAGTCGACGCCGTACTTGACCGCCATCGCCGCCAGGAAGGTCCCGACGAGCTGCTTGGCGCCGCCCAGAACGATCCAGCCGGGACCGGCGCTGAGCAGCGCGCCCCACCAGCTAAGGCGGTGCTTCTTAGTATAGTCCGGCATGAAGCGCAGGTAGTCGACCTGCTCGCCAATCTGCACCACCAGCGAAAAGGACACCGTCGCCGCCGCCCCGAACAAGAGCGGATTGAAGCGGTTGCCGCTGGGCGACTTACCGGCGAAGCTCACCCAGGTCGAGACCGCCGTCGGCTCCTTGATCAGGACCATGACGATGGGCAGGACCATAAGGACGAGCCACGGCGCTTGCGTCCACGCCTGGAACTTGTTTAGGAACGTAACGCCGAACACCACGAGCGGAATGATCAGCAGCGAGCACAGAATATAGCCCGGCACGAGCGGCAGCCCGAAGTACAGCTCGAGCGCCTGGGCCATGATCGAGGCTTCGAGGGCGAAGAAGATGAACGTGAACGAGGCGTAGATGACCGACGTGAACGTAGAGCCGATGTACCCAAAGCCAGCGCCGCGGGTCAAAAGGTCCATGTCCACGTTGTAGCGCGAGGCGTAGTAGGTGATCGGGATACCAGTGAGAAAGATGATTACGCTGGCGACAAGGATGGCCCAGAACGCGTTACTGAAGCCGTAGCTTATCGCCAGCGCGCCGCCGATTGCCTCCAGCGCCAGGAATGAAATTCCGCCGAGCGCCGTGCTGGCCAGGAGCAGCGGGTGCCACTTGCGGAACGATCGCGGCGCGTAACGCAGCGAGTAGTCCTCCATGGTCTCGTTGGCAACCCAGATATTGTAGTCGCGTCGCTCGCGGACAATCTTCTGAATCTGTACAAGCGGCATCGCGGAAAAAGCCCCCCTGCGCCTCGCCCTCACCATCATGATAGAACGAGCCTTACGCGCAAAGCAACCCGGTCGTGGAGGCGTGCTTCGCGCTTAGTCGTAAGGAATGGAGCGATCCGGCCTGCCGGGTCCTACATCAGGCGACGCGTACCTTCTGAATCGGGCCGAATCGGGCCGA
>DAOMZC010000067.1:0-14382 GCA_035437965.1 Pseudomonadota bacterium | reverse complement strand
CGCCGGGAGCCGCGCGACCCGCCTCTTGCGACGCTGCCGGGGCTGGCGCTTCCCTCTGGTGGCGCTGGCGACCCTCGGCCGGGGCCGGCGCGCCGGGGTCCGCGGCGGCGTCGGGGCGCGAGGCTCCGTCCTTGCCGAGGGAGGCCGGCGTCACCCGGGTCGGCCGCACCTTAGCCTTGTCGCTGAGCGCCTCGGCGCCGCGCACCACCAGGAGATCGCCGGCGACGAGCCCCTTGCGGACCTCGACCCAGCCGTCGCGGGTGCTCATCCCGCGGGTGCGGACCCGCTCGTGGGCCACGTCGCCGTTGACCACGTAGGCGACGCAGCCATGATCGGTCGCGCGGGCCGCCAGGCGCGGGATGAGCGGCGCCTCCCGCGGGGCGCTGACATCGACCGTCACGTCGCAGAAGGAGCCGGGGCGCAGCCAGTACTTGTGCCCCTCGTCGATGACCTGGGCGGTCACCCCGACCATGTGGGTGGCCAGGTCGGCGGCGCCGGCCACCAGGGTGATGTTGGCGCTGAACTTGCGCAGCGTCTCGCGCAGCGTGAAGGTCGCGGTGAGTCCGGGCTTGAGCCGCGGCGCCTCCAGCGGCTCGACCTGGAACCGCAACAGCAGCGGCTCGCTGCGCAGCAGCGTCGCCATCACGTAGCCCGGCTGCACATACTGCCCGGTCTCGATGGTGCGCGTCTGGATGATGCCGGCAATCGGGGCGCGCACCGAGGAGTCGCGCAGGTTCAGCTCGGCGGTCTTCACCGCCTGCGCGGCGACCTCGCGGTCGGCCTTGGCGGTGAGGCGCTTGGTGCGATAGGTCTCGATCTCTTCGCCGGGAATCAGGCCGGGGTTCTGCAGGCTCACGCCCTCGCGCCGGGCGACCATCGCTTCGATGTCGCGCACCGCGGCCTCGGCCTTCTGCAGCGCCGCCTGGGCGCTGTTGACCGCGAGGTGGAAGCGCTCGCCGTCGATGACCACCAGCACGTCGCCCTTCTGCACCTGCTGACCTTCGGAGAACGCCAGCCGATCGACGACACCCGAGACGCGCGAGGTGACCAGCACGCGCTCGAACGCCTCGATGGTGCCCGGCGCGGTCACTACATAGGGAATCTTCTCCGCGACCACGGGCAGCACATCGACGGCGAACGCCACGCCGGAGCGACCGCTGCCGCGGGAGCGACCGCCGCCTCCTCCTCCTTTCGGATCTTTGGCGGAGTCCTTCCCTTCTGCCTCCGTGGCATCTTTCCCGCGGCATCCGGCACCGAGCGGTAGCGTCAGGGAAAGAGCCAGAGCGACCGCCAGACCTCTCATGGAGCGCCTCCTTGCGGCGCCGCCGCCGTCTCGCTGCTGTCGTCCACCGGATCCAGGCCGAGCGCGAAGCGCAGCTCCAGGTACGCCTGCTCCATCGCCAGCTTGGCTGTCGCTCGACTCACCTCGGCATCGAAGCGGCGGGCGTTGGCGTCGATGAGCTCGATGGCGCGCGCCAGCCCCTGCTTGTAAAGGAGCTCGGTCTCCGCCGTGTTGCGCTGCGCCGCCGCCACCGCCTCTTCCGAGATGCGATAAGACTCGCGGGCCGCCGCGAGCGACGCCAGCGCGACGCCGACATCGGTAGCGACCGAGCGCCGCAGCAGCCGCTCGTCCAGGGCCTGGCTCTCGGCCTGCGCCGTGCGCGTGCGGCGATCCCCGTAGCGCGCCCCCGCATCGTAGATTTCCCAGCCAAGATTCAGCTGCACCGTCCCGCTGTAAAACGGCTCGGACGCGACGGCGGCCGTCGTGAGCCGCCCCTGGCCGGTGGCGGCGAGCACCGGCGCCAGGCGGAACAGCGGCTCGCGGGCCGCCTGATAAAGCGCCGCCGTGCGCTCCTTGGCGGCGCGGATGTCCGGCCGACGATCCTGGGCGGCGCGCACCAGCTCCTCGGTCCCCAGTGCCGTGCTCTCCGCTGCCTGCGTCGTGCGATCGGGGGCAGCCAGCGCTCCGGCGACCGGCTGTCCGATCAGAAATCCGAGCGCCAGGCGCGCCCGGGCCACGCTCCCATCCGCCTGCGCGACCTCCCGCGCCGCCGCCGTCGTCTCCAGGATCGCGCGCGTCACGTCGTTGGTGCTGGCGATCTGCGCCTGCGCCCGCACCTCGGCGTTCTGCTGGTTGGCGCGCGCGCGCTCCAGCCGGCGGGTGGCCGCCTCGTGCACCCGCTCGCTGGTGAGCACGACCAGGAACGCCCGCGCGGTGTCGAAGGCAACGAGCCGCTTGTCCTGCACGGCGCCCCAGCGCTCGGACTCCAGCTGATGCCGCGACTGCGCGTAAAGCGGAATCGCCGACAGATTGATCAGCGGCTGGGTCAAGGTCAGGGTGGCGCTGCCGGTCAAAAGGCGCCCCGCCCGATCTTCGCTCGACCCGAGCGTCCCGCTGCCGCCGGTGTTCAGCGAGGGCAAAAACTCCGACCGCGCGCGTATGAGCTGCCCCTCGGCCGCTCGCACCCGCAGCGGCGCCTTGAGCGCGCGCTCGTTCTGCGCTAGCGCCAGGCGCACCGCCGCTTCGAAAGTGAGCTGCTCCTGCGCCGACGCCGCGCCAGGTTCAAGCAGACCGACCAGACCCAGACCCAGAAGCAGGCAGCGCCCCGGACGCCGCAGCGGCTGGAACCGGCTGATGCGCATCATCTTAGTATCCATCCCAGCGGGCCCTGGGCAAGCAAGCACTTTTACGCCGCACCGCGCCCTCGCTGCGCCGCGGTCGCAAGCAGAAGCGGCGTGGCGGTCGCAAATTCTTGCCGCCATTTTTGCTATCGTGGCGACCGCGCGAGTCATGAGTCTCTTTGTCAAAGCAGGCGGACATCGGCTGGAGGTCGTGCGCATCGATGGTGAGGCGCCGACGCTGGTCTTTTTGCACGAGGGGCTCGGCTCGGTCTCGGCGTGGCGCGAGTTCCCGCAGCGGCTGGCGGCGGCGACCGGGCGGGCGGCGGTGGTCTACAGCCGCTGGGGCTACGGAAAGTCCGAGCCGGTGACGCGCCCGCGGCCGCTGCAGTTCATGCACGACGAGGCGCACCGGACGCTGCCCGAGCTCCTGGCGGCGCTCGACATCAGCCAGGCGGTGCTGGTCGGTCACTCGGACGGCGCGTCGATCGCGCTTATCTACGCGGGGGCGATCGGGGCGCGGCTGCGGGGCCTCGTGCTCCAGGCGCCGCATGTCTTTGTCGAGGAAGTGTGCGTGCAACAGATCGCGCGCATCCGTGACGACTATGCGCGCAGCGACCTGCGGGCGCGGCTCGCTCGCCACCACGCCGACCCGGACGGCGCCTTCTACGGCTGGGCCGACGCCTGGCTGGATCCCGACTTTCGCCGCTGGAACCTCGAGCCGTTCCTGCACGGGGTGTGCGTGCCGTCGCTGGTCATCCAAGGCGAGGACGACCCCTACGGGACGCTGGCGCAGGTCGAGGCGATCTGCGGTCAGGTCCCCGGCGGCTGCGAGCGGCTGATCCTGCCGGCGTGCGGCCACGCGCCGCACCGTGACTGCCCGGCGGTGGTGCTGGAAGCGATGGCGCGCTTCGTCGCGCGGCTGCGCGCGCGCTGAGCTCCGGACTTACCCGCCGGCGCGAAACTTTTGCCCTCACGTCCCGATAATCGCTCGCAGGACTGCGATTTCCGCGACCGGGGGCCGACCAAGGGGACGCTGAAGGACAAGCAGACCGTCAACTCGCAGAGCCCGACCCGCAGCAACACCTCGACCGACAAGACCGAGTACGACCCTGCGGGCAAGGTCTCAAATACCATCAGCACCACCGATCGCAGCACGACCAAGCGCGGCGTCACCACCGAGTGCACGAGCTCAGACAGCAGCACCGTCGGCTACGACAACGCGACCAGCGACGTCTCGATCGGCCGCACCACCAGCGAGAAGAAGACCACCACCCGCAAGAACGGCAAGGCCGAGACCAGCGAGAGCTCCGAGTCCGTCCAGGCCAACATCGACCGCCAGGGCGACGGCGGCGGCTTTACCTACGCCAAGTACGACTTCGACGTGGGCGACCAGAGCGGCGATTTCTCGCGCAGCGTCAGCAAGGACGGTGTCACCAACCAGGGCGGGGTCAAGGTCGACAAGGACGGGGTCAGCGAGGTCTCGTACGGGCGCAGCGTCGAGGATAACGGCGTCACCAAGGGCGGCGGGGTCAAGATCAACCGCGACGGGGTGACCGTCGACGCCAGCAGACGCTGGCGCTGAACCGCGACTTCCTCAACGATCAGTGGGAGGCGACCAACAAGCCGGGCTCGTCGCCGGTCCCCGGTGTCAGCGTGTCGACGATTGCCGACACCAAGGCGACCAGCACGGGAGCTACCCTGAACACTCCGATCGGCAGCCTGGAGCTCGGTCGGCAGGACCGGACGTGGACCCACCAGCAGTACCTGAGCAGCCAGAGCAAGCTTGAGGACCGCTACGGCTTCAACGAGAAGAACTACGGAATCTTCGGCGGCTTTCAGCGAGGAGTTCTTCAAGAGGAAGGAAGTCGCGGCGCTCAACGGAGAGCAGCCGTGGGCCTCGATTCCCAACCTCGCCAGCGGCGATCGCAGCGGGCTGTTCGAGCTGCAGAAGTCGCTGTCGACGGTCAAGTCGCCGGCCGATTTCCAGAAGCTCGATCCGACCAAGCAGCAGCTGTTCATTCGCCTCATGACCGAGACCTCGGGCGGGCGGCTCAATGAGTTCGGGCAGAGCAACGGCTTTGAGAGCATCGGACCGGTGTCGCTCATCGAAGATCCGAAGCTGCGCGCCGACGAGCTGCGCCAGACCTTCATCAGCACCAACGAGCAGAAGAACGACAGCCGCGGCAACAACGGTACCGGCGAGTTCATCAAGCTCATCGATCGCTTCAAGGACGATCCGGCGACCTACGAGAGCCTTAAAAAAGGAGTCCGCTTCGACTGGCAGCAGGAAGGCGTCGAGGCGCTGGCCGGCAAGTCCAAGGAGGAGCTGCAGAAGCAGCTGAAGGATGCGTACAACGAGACCTCGGGAATCCTCCTGTGGAAGAACCAGGACCCGAGCGAGAAGAAGTCGCTGGATGTCCTGCAGGCGGTAAACCAGCAGGGCGGCCGCCAGGGGGTCGAAGAGGCGATCCGCGCCGCTGGGGCCGACCCACAGCGCCTGCTTCGGGAGCACAAGAACGACCCGGTCCGCCAGCACATGTACTACGATCTGATCAAGAGCACTTCCTACGGCGCGGCCGTCGACCCCAGCGAGCTGGCGTTCACGCCGTAGCGCGGGCCGGTTACTTGGGCAGGCTGGCTTCGATGGCGGCGATGAGCGCCGGATCGCTCGGCTCGGTGCGCGGGCGGAAGCGCTGCACGGTCTTGCCGTCGGGCGAGACGAGGAACTTCTCGAAGTTCCACTGGATGTCGCCGGCCTTGCCGGAGCTGTCGGGCACCGCGGTGAGCTCGCTGTAGATGGGGTGGCGGTTCTGGCCGTTTACCTCGACCTTCTCGAGCATCGGGAAGGTGACGCCGTAGGTGGTGCTGCAGAATGTCTCGATCTGCTCGGCCGTGCCGGGCTCCTGTCCGCCGAACTGGTTGCACGGGAAGCCGAGCACCGCGAAGCCGCGGGCGGCGTACTTTTCGTGCAGCTCCTCAAGGCCGCGGTACTGCGGGGTGAGGCCGCACTTGGAGGCGACGTTGACGATGAGCAGGGCCTTGCCGGCGTGCGCCTTCAGGCTGGACGGCTCTCCCTGCAGCGTTTTGACTGGATGGTCGTAGAGCATGGACACTTCATAGCACAGCCGCTGCGCAGCGCCCAGAAAAGCCAGTGACTAGCCAGTGACTAGCCAGTGACTAGCCGGAATTTCTTTTTTCGCCGACACTTGCAAGGTGCTCGCGGTCGCTACCGAGCCCGCCGAGGGCTGCGGCATCCTCGTCATGGGCCCCCCATCCGACGATGAGCAGTGGCGCGCCTACATCCGCACCATCGATGAGCTGCAGGCCCGGATCGACCCGCGCACGCGGCCGGTGCTGATCCAGATGCTGCGCCGCGGCATCGCGGTGCCGAGCCCGGTCGTGCGGCGCGAGCTGTCCCAGCTGCGCCAGCGGATCCGCGCGGACGCGGTCAATGCGGTCATCGTCGAGGACGCCTCGATAAGGCTAGTGCAGACGGCGCTCGACTGGCTGCACCGACCGCACTATACCTCCAGCAACCACCCCGATTTTGCCGCCGCCCTGGCGCAGATCGAAAAGGCCCTGGGGCGGCGGGTTCCGGCCTTGCCTCGCCTGTACAGGGAGATCAGTCGGAAGTTTTAGGCGGCGCTCGCGCTAGTGCTTGCCCGCCTCGGAACCCCAGAGCTCCTGGAGGCGGCGATCGCGTCCGCAGCCGAGCCTGTAGCTCTGGTAGCGGATCGGATTTTTCTTATAGAAATCCTGGTGATATTCCTCGGCGAGGTAAAACGTGCTGGCCTTGGTGATCTCGGTGACGATGGGGCTTGGGAAGTGCTTGGCAGAGGCGATGGCCTGCTTGGACTCCTCTGCCGCTTTGCGCTGCGCATCGTCAAGATAGAAGATTGCCGAGCGATACTGGGTGCCGTGATCGCAGAACTGCGCGGCCGACGCCAGCGGATCGATGTTGTGCCAGAAGACCTCGAGCAGCTTGGCGTAGGTCACCTTGGTCGGGTCGTAGACGACCCGCACCGACTCGGCGTGACCGGTGCCCCCCGAAGAGACTTCCTCATAAGTAGGATCCTTCTTGGTTCCGCCGGTGTAGCCCGAGTAGACCGCCGTAACGCCCGGCACGCTTTCGAACGAGGCCTCGAAGCACCAGAAGCACCCGCCAGCAAACAGCGCCTCGCCGCGCTCGGCGCCCTGGGCCGCGGATGCCGCGCCAAGGAGAGTCGCTACAAGGGCCATCTTCGATACAATGCTCCGTGTCATGATCCTTTTGCTCCTGCCATGTTCAGTATTCGACTGCCGATACGACTGCCGAGGTAGCCGCCGATACGGCCGTCAGTCCGCCCGCCAAGGCGATCAATTGCCACGTATGTTACCCTAACCGGAGCCAAGATGCAGGTGCTTTACTCACGGCACCGCAGCTTTATGGGGATGCGAACCTCAATGGATGGGTTACAGCTTTCCTTGGGTCCGGCCAGTATCTTTCCGTAAGCCGTCCGATCACCGCATCAAGACGACCGCAGCGAGCGGAAATTTAACGCCGACCGCAGCGACCCCAAAGTCGAGCAGCTTTACTACGAAGCCGCCAAGACCCGCTTTGGGAGCGAGTACGACGTTGCCGGGTTGAACGTCAGTCCCGACGCTGCGAGCCCGCGAACCGTTTCGCCGCTGCGGCGAGATTTCGGAAGATCAATGACTTAGGATGCGGAACGCCCTTTACTCTTCATACTGTTTCATCAACATGAGCCGCATTGGACTATCCCAGGCCGCCGCCGCCGCACGCAGAGCGCGGCTCGATAACGCAACCCGACGCAGGCTGACGCCGACGGTGCCCGCTTCCGCTTCGATGACTGCATACTCGGCGTGCGGCAGGACGGTCGGGGGCCCGCCGGCCACGAATTCCTTGAAAGGGAGGCCGACGCTGCCCGGGTTGACCAAAAGGACTCCGCGGTGCTGACGCAGCATCTGGACGTGAGTATGTCCGCCTGCCATCACGGTCGCGCGCCGGGGGCCCAGCATGCCCTCCAGCGCCTCGGGCGGAGTGGTCGCCAGCAGGTTCTCCATATGAGACTGCGGCGAGCCATGAAACAGCATCAAGCTGGCCGCGGGAGAGAGGGGCAGGTCGAGCGTGTGGCGAAAGGATTGAAGGAAGTCGAGCTCATCGCGCGACAGCTGGGCCCGACAGTGATCCACCGCGGCGATGACGAGCGGCGACTCGGTGTAACGATGGATAAGCGCGGGATCGAGCAGGAACTCGTCATGGTTACCCAGGATGCACGGCACCTGCAGCTCGCGCAGAAGCTGCAGGACTTCATGCGGGGCGGGGCCGAGCGTGGCGACATCGCCGAGGCAGACGACTTGCTCGACGCCGGTTTGTTTGATATCAGCGAGAACTGCTTGGAGCGCGAGCGCGTTGGCGTGTAGATCCGAGATGAGGGCAATGCGCATGGCGGTGAGCTTCCTCGATTGCGATATATTATCATGACCCAAGAGACGGGGATAGGAACCATGGCGCTGCAGTCGACGGGCTGGAATACGGAGTGGGCGCAGGCGTTCGCGCCGCACGCAGCAGAGGGCCTGACGCCTGGCCGGGTGCTTGTCGAGCACCGCGAGATGTTCATGGTGGCTACCGACAGCGGAGAACGTAGGGCCGAGGTGAGCGGCAGCCTTCGCCACGCAGCGCAGAGGCGCGCCGACCTCCCGGCGGTCGGCGACTTCGTCGCGCTGCGCCTTGCGGATGAGAGCGGACCGGGGATCATCCAGGCGGTGCTGCCCCGTCGGACCGCCTTTGTGCGCAAGGCAGCCGGCGCGCGAACCGAGGAGCAAGTGGTCGCCGCCAACATCGACCTCGTGTTCATCCTCAGCGCGCTGGACCACGACTTCAACGTCCGCCGCCTCGAGCGATACCTGACCCTTGCCTGGGACAGTGGCGCGCGGCCGGTGATTCTGCTCAACAAGGCGGATCTGTGTGCGGACCTGCCCAGCCACTTGCGCCAGGTGGAGCGCATTGCCTTTGATGTGCCGATTCACGTCCTCAGCGCCCTGACCGGCGACGGACTGCGGACGCTTGAGCCCTACCTGCAGAGCGGACAGACTGTCGGCGTGCTTGGCTCCTCGGGAGTCGGCAAGTCGACCCTCATCAACCAGCTCTTGGGGCAGGATGTGCAGGCGACAGGGCGGACCCAGCCCGGCACGGATCGTGGTCGGCACACCACCTCGCACCGTCAGCTGTTCGTCCTGCCGAGTGGGGCGCTCATCATCGACACCCCCGGCATGCGCGAGCTGCAGCTGTGGGCCAGCGATGAGGGACTGCAGAACACGTTCAGCGACCTGGAGGAACTGGCCCGCGCCTGCAGTCTGCGGCAGTGCCAACACAAGAGCGAGCCTGGTTGCGCAGTGCGCGCCGCGATCGAGCGAGGCGAGCTCCTGCCCGAGCGGCTGGCGAGTTACGCCAAGCTGGCGCGCGAGCTGCGCTACCTGGAGACGCAAAAGGACGGGCGCGCGATGCTCGAACGGAAGCGCGCCGACAAGCGCATTCACAAGGCGTTGAAGGCCTTCAAGAAGCAGGACTGACCCATACTTCGGAGCCGAGCGGCTATCTGCGGTTCTTGAACCGATGGGCTGCCGCGCGGATTACCCGGGCCTGCGTCCTGGACTAGCGGACCGCTGCCCGCGCTGCCTTCCGTGACCCTTCCGTGGAGCCCGGTCCCACAATTTTCTCGACGGGAAATTCTGTCCGATACTTCCGGGTTGAACGTCAGTCCCGACGCTGCGAGCCCGCGAACCGTTTCGCCGCTGCGGCGAGATTTCGGAAGATCAATGACTTAGGATGCGGAACGCCCTTTACTCTTCATACTGTTTCATCAACATGAGCCGCATTGGACTATCCCAGGCCGCCGCCGCCGCACGCAGAGCGCGGCTCGATAACGCAACCCGACGCAGGCTGACGCCGACGGTGCCCGCTTCCGCTTCGATGACTGCATACTCGGCGTGCGGCAGGACGGTCGGGGGCCCGCCGGCCACGAATTCCTTGAAAGGGAGGCCGACGCTGCCCGGGTTGACCAAAAGGACTCCGCGGTGCTGACGCAGCATCTGGACGTGAGTATGTCCGCCTGCCATCACGGTCGCGCGCCGGGGGCCCAGCATGCCCTCCAGCGCCTCGGGCGGAGTGGTCGCCAGCAGGTTCTCCATATGAGACTGCGGCGAGCCATGAAACAGCATCAAGCTGGCCGCGGGAGAGAGGGGCAGGTCGAGCGTGTGGCGAAAGGATTGAAGGAAGTCGAGCTCATCGCGCGACAGCTGGGCCCGACAGTGATCCACCGCGGCGATGACGAGCGGCGACTCGGTGTAACGATGGATAAGCGCGGGATCGAGCAGGAACTCGTCATGGTTACCCAGGATGCACGGCACCTGCAGCTCGCGCAGAAGCTGCAGGACTTCATGCGGGGCGGGGCCGAGCGTGGCGACATCGCCGAGGCAGACGACTTGCTCGACGCCGGTTTGTTTGATATCAGCGAGAACTGCTTGGAGCGCGAGCGCGTTGGCGTGTAGATCCGAGATGAGGGCAATGCGCATGGCGGTGAGCTTCCTCGATTGCGATATATTATCATGACCCAAGAGACGGGGATAGGAACCATGGCGCTGCAGTCGACGGGCTGGAATACGGAGTGGGCGCAGGCGTTCGCGCCGCACGCAGCAGAGGGCCTGACGCCTGGCCGGGTGCTTGTCGAGCACCGCGAGATGTTCATGGTGGCTACCGACAGCGGAGAACGTAGGGCCGAGGTGAGCGGCAGCCTTCGCCACGCAGCGCAGAGGCGCGCCGACCTCCCGGCGGTCGGCGACTTCGTCGCGCTGCGCCTTGCGGATGAGAGCGGACCGGGGATCATCCAGGCGGTGCTGCCCCGTCGGACCGCCTTTGTGCGCAAGGCAGCCGGCGCGCGAACCGAGGAGCAAGTGGTCGCCGCCAACATCGACCTCGTGTTCATCCTCAGCGCGCTGGACCACGACTTCAACGTCCGCCGCCTCGAGCGATACCTGACCCTTGCCTGGGACAGTGGCGCGCGGCCGGTGATTCTGCTCAACAAGGCGGATCTGTGTGCGGACCTGCCCAGCCACTTGCGCCAGGTGGAGCGCATTGCCTTTGATGTGCCGATTCACGTCCTCAGCGCCCTGACCGGCGACGGACTGCGGACGCTTGAGCCCTACCTGCAGAGCGGACAGACTGTCGGCGTGCTTGGCTCCTCGGGAGTCGGCAAGTCGACCCTCATCAACCAGCTCTTGGGGCAGGATGTGCAGGCGACAGGGCGGACCCAGCCCGGCACGGATCGTGGTCGGCACACCACCTCGCACCGTCAGCTGTTCGTCCTGCCGAGTGGGGCGCTCATCATCGACACCCCCGGCATGCGCGAGCTGCAGCTGTGGGCCAGCGATGAGGGACTGCAGAACACGTTCAGCGACCTGGAGGAACTGGCCCGCGCCTGCAGTCTGCGGCAGTGCCAACACAAGAGCGAGCCTGGTTGCGCAGTGCGCGCCGCGATCGAGCGAGGCGAGCTCCTGCCCGAGCGGCTGGCGAGTTACGCCAAGCTGGCGCGCGAGCTGCGCTACCTGGAGACGCAAAAGGACGGGCGCGCGATGCTCGAACGGAAGCGCGCCGACAAGCGCATTCACAAGGCGTTGAAGGCCTTCAAGAAGCAGGACTGACCCATACTTCGGAGCCGAGCGGCTATCTGCGGTTCTTGAACCGATGGGCTGCCGCGCGGATTACCCGGGCCTGCGTCCTGGACTAGCGGACCGCTGCCCGCGCTGCCTTCCGTGACCCTTCCGTGGAGCCCGGTCCCACAATTTTCTCGACGGGAAATTCTGTCCGATACTTCCGGGTTGACTGTCCGCGCTGCGGCCTCCCATCGCTGATCATGCCGCTTTGAGTCCCTGCGGAAGCGAGGGCGGAACGGCTCTGCCACCGACCCCTGAGCGGCGCCAATTCCGGCGCTGCGAGGCTTTTTTCCGATATGCTGTGAAGATGCCAGCTGTGGATCTGGTCCCGGCGCTGCAAGCACGGCGCGTCACGATCTTGGCGGGAGCAGGGGTGTCGGTTTTGCCGCCGAGCTGTCTGCCTACCTGGTGGGCGCTCAATCACGCCGTTCTGGATGCGCTAAGCGCGCAAGCGCAGAAGATTACAGAGGAAGCTGGCCTCGTCATCCAGGAAGTCAAGCGCCGCCAGGACGAGGGCAAGCTGCCGCCGGAGTTCACCTCCGAGGTCATCGCCGGCTCGATGGCGCACGAGTACTTCGAGGTGCTGCGCTGCCTGGAGGGCCGGCGGGTCAACGCCGTCCACCGCTGGCTGGCCGCGCTCGGTCCGCTGCTGCCGGCGATCATCACCACCAACTTCGACACCCTGATCGAGCGGGCGTTCGCCGATGCCGGCGTCCCGCTGCGCGTCCTGGTCAGCCCGGCGGACTACGCCGCCATCGATCTCGAGGCGCACCTTGGCGACCCCACGTCCCCGACGCTGCTCCTCAAGCTGCACGGCACCGCGACGCGGCCCGAGACGTGCATCGACACGCTGGCCCAGCGCAAGCGCGGTCATCCCGAAGCGGTGGCCGGCCTGCTGCGGCGCCTGTTGCGGCAGACCAAGCTGACCGTGCTCGGCTACTCGGGCGCCGATCTCGACGCCGAGCCGAACTATCTGTACCTGCGGCAGCTCGCCAGTGAGGCGACGCCGGGAGTGACGTGGCTGTATCTGCCCGAAGTCAAGGCCCCGTATGCGGTTGAGGAGATGCTCTATATGTACGGGGAGCGCGGTCGCATCGAGCGCGGCAGCCTGCCGCAGTGGCTCGAGCCGCTCGGACCGGCGCTCGCCGCCAGCGGCATCTCACCGCCGCCCGTGGAGAGCTACACGCAGGAGGAAGTCGAGGCGCTGCGCCACGAGGGTCGGGCGGCGCTGCAGCAGGGCGCCCTCAAGTGGGGCCAGGCGCTGGGCGAGTTCGCCGGGGCGTTCGTCGTGGCCGACCTCGCGGTGGCGAGCGGCACGACGCGGGCGGTGCGCATCTATACAGCGCTCAAGGAGTGGGTCGATCGGAACGAGCCGGGGACCCGGCATCAGGGGGTCACCTGGCTGAAGCTCGCCCGCTGGATGAGCAACCACGGTCAGTCGGTGGACGCCGTCGGGCTGTACCAGCAGGCGATGACGCTGCTGGATGGTCTGGGCGCGGTCGACGCGGTGGGCGAGGCGCTCAATGACTACGCCAACCTGCTCAAGCACTTCGGCCAGCTCGATGACGCGCTGAAGCTGTACCGCGAGTCGGTGCGCCTGGGTGAGCTGAGCGGCAAGGTCGGCGAGACGGTGTTCCCGCTGAGCAACATCGCCATGGTGATGGCGCGCAAGGGCGACATCGCCGGCGGGCTGGCCGTGATCGAAGAGTCGATGGCCAAGGTGCTCGCCCTGGGCGACGAGCCGCTGCGCGCCCTGACGCTGGAGCATGCGGCCTCCTTCTTGCGTGATCTGGGCCGCCCGGACGAGGCCATCGCCCGCATGCGCGAGGCGGAGCTGGTGCGGCGCCGGCTGGGTCAAGACTCCGAGCTGGCCGATCACCTGAGCGTGCAGGCGAGCATCCTCATCTTGCGTACCGAGCAGTGGCCGGAAGCGCGGCGGCTGCTCAACGAGGCGCGCACGATTGCGCTGCGGCTTGGTCGCAAGCACACCGAGACGACGATCCTCGAGCAGTCCGCGGTGCTCGAGCTGCTGGCCGGTGACTACAAGGCCGCCGAGCTGAAGATGCAGGAGGCCATCCGCCTGCGCGAGGAGCTGCACGATCCAATCGGCCGGCTGGTCGCCATCGTCTCCCTGGTGGCGCTTCATGCGACGCGCAGCCAGCCGGATCAGGCGATTGCCATCGGCGAGCCGGCGCTCGCCCAGGCGCGTGAGCTGGGGACTCCCAAGATCGCTGGTGACCTCGCGTCGAACCTGGGAATCGCCTATGAGACGAAGCTCGATTACGACCGGGCGCGCGAGCATTATGTGACCGCGCGTGACACCGCGGCCAAGACCGGCGATGTCCGCGTCGGCATGCTGGCGGCCGCCAACTTGGCCAACCTGGCGTCGCGGCAGGGCAAGCTGGACGAGGCCGACGTGGCCTACCGCGACACGCTGGAGCGGGCGTACAAAGCCGGCGATATGGGTGTGGTGGTGCGGACGCTGGCCAACCTCGCGCTCATCCAGACCAGCCGTGAGCAGCACGACGAGGCAGCCCGCGCCTATAAAGAAGCGCTGACGGTGGCGCAGGAGCACGGGCTGCTCGGGATCTGCAGTCCGGTGTGCATGAACTACGGCATCACGCTGTGGCGGCTGAGCCAGTTCGAGGGGGCGGCGCAGATGTTCGAGAACACCTGCCAGCTCGCGCTGCAGCTCGGCGATCCGCTGGCCGCCGGGACGGGCAAGTACTACCGCGGCGTGATGGAGGTAAAGCTCGGTCGCGCGGCGGAGGCCGGCGCGGCGATCACAGAGGCGCTTGCCTTGTGGGAAGGCTACGACGTGCCGCAGGCCGCCCAGGCCCGCGAGCTGCTCGCCAAGCTGACCGTCGGCGGCTAGGTCCGTGGGCACCGCTGCCGAGGACGGCAGTCTCGTTCATGCGAGGCGCCTTCAGCGACCGCCGCGGATCGTTTGCTCGCCGCGTGCCTCTGGGCGGACCTCTCCGGGTTTTAGGTCGCGGTGCAGGATGCCAGCGATTGGGATGTCGCCGACAATCGGCGGAAGCGATTTCC
>DAOMZC010000066.1:0-14437 GCA_035437965.1 Pseudomonadota bacterium | reverse complement strand
CTTGTGAAAGCCCGACGGGGTGACGAGCACCCGGTCGGCGCCCAGGCGGCACGAAACGTTGTCGTCGCCGGCGGCGATCAGGCCCTTCTCGTATAGGCGGTGGCAGATCTCGGTGAGCCGCTCGCGCAGGGCGGTCTCGGACATCGGCGGGCCGGAAGGATCCATGCCGGGCTTGGTACTGCGGGTTGGGCGCCGTGTAAAGGGTTCTCCGCGCCAGCCGGGGGGCTTGCAAGGCGGCACAGGTGCTTGGAAACAGACGGCTTTGGCGAAAGTTGCGAATCTCTGCTTGTCAAATGACCATAGGTCATTTATAAATGAACCATGTTCATTTGATGTCTGAGCGGCGGTCTTGCAGGTTCCGCCGCACGGGCTTTACAGGCTGCACTCAGGAGCAAGTTCGATGAAGAAGACGGCGCTAATCACGGGGACTTCCACTGGCATCGGCCGCGCTACGGCGCTCTACTTTCAGCAGCGCGGCTGGAACGTCGCCGCCACCATGCGCACCCCCGCCAAAGAGACCGAGCTCGGTCAGCTGCCGGGCGTTGCGCTGATCGCCCTAGACGTGACCAAGCCCGACTCGATCCGGCAGGGCCTGCAGGCGGCAATCGCGAAGTTTGGCAAGCTCGACGCGGTGGTCAATAACGCCGGCTACGCCCTCAACGGCCCGTTCGAGGCCTACACCCAGGAGCAGATCCGCCGCCAGTTCGAGACCAACGTCTTCGGCCTGATGGAGGTCTGCCGCCAGGTGCTGCCGCACTTCCGGCAAAACAAGGCCGGGGTCCTGGTCAACGTCGCCTCGATGGGCGGGCGGCTGACGTTTCCGCTTTATAGCTCGTACCACTCGACAAAGTGGGCGGTCGAGGGCTTCTCGGAGTCGCTGCACTACGAGCTGCGGCCGCTCGGCATCGCGGTGAAGATCGTCGAGCCGGGGGCGATCAAGACCGACTTCATGGACCGGTCGGCCGACGTGGTCACCGCCGACGGGCTGCCCGATTACAAGGCGCTGGTGGACGTCACCACCGCCAACTACACCGCCGCCGGCAGCAGCGGCGCCGCGCCCACCCTGGTCGCCGAGTCGATCTTCAAGGCGGCGGCGGACGGCTCGCGGCGGCTGCGCTATACGGTGGGCACCGACGCCCGCGGGCTGCTCGCGCTGCGCGGGCTCATCCCCGAGTCGTGGTTTTATGCGCTGGTGCGCTCCATCGTGCTAAAGAAGAAATCTTGAAAGCTCCGCCGGCGGTCGCGCCGCCGAGCTCTCCACTGTAGACCCAGACGCGGCCCGCTCGCGGTCGCGCCGAGATGCTCCATGAAGGACGGCAACCGCAAACCTCCAGCTGAGCCACCGCCTGCGCCGATCAAGCGTCGGGCGATGTCCGACTCCGCCAAGCAGCACCGGCGGCAGGCGATCCTTGACGCGGCGCTGCTGGCGCTGGTCGACACACCGTTCGAGCAGCTCACGGTCGCCCAGCTCGCGGAGCGGCTGGGGCTCGCCAAGGGGACGCTCTATCTTTACTTCTCAACCAAAGAGGCACTGTTCCTTGAAATCCAGCAGCAGCAGCTGGCGCTCTGGTTCGACGAGCTGGAGAGCGCGCTCACCAGCGCCCAGCCGGCGACGCTCGGGCCCGAGCAGCTGGCTGAGCTCATCTGCGGGACGATCTCCAAGTGCCCGCTGATGCCGCGGCTGCTCACCGTGCTGCACTCGGTCCTCGAGCGAAACATCACGCTCGACCAGGCGCTCGCTTTCAAGCTGTTCGTCCTTGAGCGTTTCAATCGCGCCGCGGCGCTGCTTGAAGCCGCGCTGCCGGCGCTGGGGCCGCGCCCGGCGGGCGGGTCGGGCCAGGGCTTCAACCTGCTGCTGGCGCTGCATGCGCTGGTGGTCGGCAGCTGGCAGATGACCAACTACTCGGCGCCGGTCGAAGCAGCCCTGGCTACGCGCGCCGACCTTGGGGTGTTCTTCTTCCCATTCGAAAAGGTCCTGCGCGAGGCTCTGGGGGCCTTGATTACCGGGCTTGCAGCGGGGACGCGGGGCGGTGAAGCAGCGGGGTCCGGGCCTGCGGGCTCGCGCTGAACTGGGCGGCGAAAACTGCTAACGTAGCGCTCATGCGACTGCTCCGGCCTCTGCTTTTTGGCGCGGGACTTCTGGTCGGCTGCGTGCAGCCTCCGATGGGCAGCATGCTCTGCCCGGAGCCTTCCTCCAAGTGCGAGTGCAACGACAACCGAGATCGCGGCGGGGTGGTCGTGCGCTGGCGGATCGCCGACGCCAGCATCGGGCAGCTGCTCAGTCGCGGTCAGTGCTGCTGTAACCCCGACCCGACGGCCAGCGGCCTGCTGGCGCAGCAGTGCTCGGAGCCGCCGCCGGGCAACTGCCTGGACGCTCCCGCCTGGCTCGTCCGCAACGTCCAGCTCCACATAAGGAGCGTCCCCAAGGGCACGAGCCCGCCGGCGGTCGACTGCACGATCACCGCCCCTTGCCTCGACGGCGAGCTGACGACCCAGTACTGCCTTGAAGAAGGCGCCTACGACCTGCAGCTGCGAGCCGACATCGAGGTCGTCAGCAAGCAATACAACCAGTTCGTCTGCTCCAACACCCAGACCGTCTCCCCCCCCATCGTCCGACGCACCGTCAAGGCCGGCCAGGCGGTGAACCTCGACGGCATCGTCCTTGGGGTCAACGCCCCGCCGGTGACCAGCCCTCCAGACGCCAGCACAATCGATTAAGTACAGGCCCTCGCGGGTTCGCGAGCATGGCTGCTCCGAGCTCCAACTTTCAGGGGGCTGCTGCCTCTAAGCCCGCGGTAGCCGCCCTTTAGACCAACGGCCTTTTCGCTCCTAATCGGGGTCCGCGGCGCTCGCGTTCTGCGCGGCGAGCTGGCTATTATCCCGGCCCATGAGTTGGACCGTACTTTGTCTTGTCGTCGGCGTCTGCCACGCGATGATGGCGCTGCTCCTGCTTTGGAATCGGTGGCGGACTACCCCGCTGGAGCCCAATCCGGTGCTCGGCTCCAAGCCGCCTTCGGTCCTTGTGGTAGTGCCAGCGCGCAATGAAGAAGCAAACATCGAGGCCTGCGTGCGCAGCCTGCTCGGGCAGGACTATCCGGCGCTGCAGGTGCGGGTCGTGGACGATAACTCGACGGATCGCACGGCGACTCTGGTGCGCGCCCTGGCGGCCACCGATCCACGGCTCGAGCTGCTGCAAGCGCCGCCGCTACCCGCGGGCTGGCTGGGCAAGCCGCACGCCCTGCATGTGGGAGTCCGCGGCGCCACCGCCGACTACTTCTTGTTCATCGATGCCGATGTCCGGCTCGCCACGAGCACCGTCCGCCGCTCGGTGACCGCCGCGGAGAGGCTGAAGGCCGGTCTGTTGACGGTGACCCCAACGCTGGTGGCAGAGTCTTTCTGGGAGCGGGCCACGCAGCCGGTAATCGGCATGCTGCTGTTTGCACTCCTCGACCCGGTCAAGGTGCGCGACCCGGATTCGACGGTTGCCGCAGCCTATGGGCCGTATCTGCTGTTCAAGCGCTCGGCCTACGAGAAGATCGGCGGTCATGGGTCAGTGGCCGCTGAAGTCGTGGAAGACCTGCGCCTGGCGCAGCTGGTGAAGAGTGCGCGGCTAGGCTTTGGCTACGTGCACGGAGTCGACGGGCTGGAAGTGCGCATGTATGA
Organism: Pseudomonadota bacterium; assembly: GCA_035437965.1. Taxonomy (GTDB): domain Bacteria; phylum Myxococcota_A; class Polyangia; order Palsa-1104; family JAEUJZ01; genus CALFML01. The sequence goes on along the minus strand of DAOMZC010000066.1, from coordinate 10,774 downwards.
CTCGCTGCGCGCGATGCTCAATGGCTGGCGCAAGAACTTCCATGTAGTCCTGGGCAAGGCCCTGTGGCTGGGCCCGATCGCCGCCCTGCTAGTCGCCCTGATCTTTGGCTTGCCGACGATGGCTGCCGCGTTCGTGGCGCTGCGCTGGCTGCTCCACGGCTCACTTGCGGGAGCGGCACCGGTCGCTTTTTGCTTGGGCGCCGATTGGCTCGCCCGGCTGTCCCTGGCCCGCAACTTCAGGGTTACCTGGCGCGGGAGCCGTGGACTGGGCGGCCTGGTGGTAGCCTACATCCTCTGCTCCTCTTGCTACAGGGCGTGGCGAGGAAAGCCTGTCGCCTGGCGCGGCAGATCCTACGCGGCTGGTGGAGGCTCTGCCGGCTGATAGTGTTCCACGTGGAACACTACCTCTTACTTGCCAACGCAGAACCGCGCAAAGATCTCGTCGATTACGTGGCTTGAAACTTCCTGCCCCGTCAGTTCACCAAGGCGAGCGGCAGCGACCCGAAGCTCCGCCGCAATCAGCTCGACCGCCTCCCCACGTTCAAGAGCCGCCTCAGCGCTGTAGAGGGCACCGTTGGCTTGCTGAAGCACTGCGGCCTGGCGGGCGCTGGTCACCAGCAGCTCCGCCCCCTCGCTCAAGGGCAACCGCGCCGCCGCCCGGTGGACGGCCGCCTGCCGAACTTCCTCAAGTCGCCAGCCGCACAGCGCCGAGCAGGCAATGGCCCCCGCAGCCGGCGCCGAGCAAGCCGCGTGGTCCATCTTGTTCCACACCACCAGCCGCGCAATCGATTCGGGGATCGAGGCCAGGAGCTGCTCTTCCTCGGCGCCGAGCCCCACCGTGCCATCCACGACCAGCAGACAGAGATCGGCGTTGCGCCAGCGCTCCCGCCCGAGCCGCATCCCTTGCAGCTCCAGCCGCGAGGCCTCGGCGCGCTCTCCGGCCGTATCGATGAGCGTCACCGGCAGTCCGCCCCACTGCACCTGGACCTCGACATAGTCGCGCGTTGTGCCGGGCGACTCGTCGACCAGCACCCGCTCGCTGCCGCACAGCGCGTTGATCAGGCTCGACTTGCCGACATTGGGGCGGCCCAGCACGGCGATCTCTAGCCCGCTCTGCAGCGCTCGCCCGCCCTGGGCGAAGCTTACTGTCAGCGAGGATACTCGCTTGAGCAGCGCGCTCAGCTTGCCCTGCGCCTGCCTGAAGATCTCTGCGTCCACCTCGGCATCGGGGAAGTCGAGGATGCCCTCAAACTCCCCGAGCAACGCCACCGCCTCGCGCCGCAGCTCGGCGGCGATCTGGCCGAGCTCACCGTGAAGCTGCCGCTGCGCCTGCCGGGCCGCCTGCACCGACTGGGCGCTCACCAGCGCCGCCACCGCCTCGGCGCGAGTCAGATCGAGCTTGCCGGCAAGAAACGCCCGGCGGGTAAATTCCCCGGGCTGCGCCGCGCTCGCCCCGGCCTGGTAACACGCCTCCAGTAGCCGCTGCAGGTTGACCGCGCCGCCGTGGCCGTGGATCTCGACAACGTCCTCGCCGGTATACGAGCGCGGCGCGCGCATCAGGCAGAACAGGACTTGATCGATGACCTCGGGCTCGCCGGTGTCGGCAGCGGGGGGCCCGAGGGCCTGCCCGAGGTAGAGGTGGTGGCTGGTGATCTGCTCTGGCCAGGGTCGGCAGACGCGGCGCCCGATGGTCTCGGCAGCGGGACCGCTCAGCCTGATGATTCCGACGCCGCCGCCGCTGCCCGTGGCAATGGCGGCGATGGTGCTGCCCACGGTGTGCGTCATGTTCGTCGGCGGGTTAGCGCCGCGGGCGCGGTGCAGGCTGCTTGGCGCGGGCCGCCGGCGTCACGGCAGTCGCCGGCTCTTTGTTGCGGTTCATAAGCCCCTGCTGCGCCATGCCGAGGATGGTGTTGGTCATGATGTAAAGGGTCAGACCCGCCGGCAGGAAGATGCTGAACACGGTAAACATCACCGGCATCAGCACGGTCATCATCTTCTGCTGCGGATCCGCCGGCGTCGGGGTCAGCTTGGTCTGGCCGAACATCAGCGCCCCGGTCACCAGCGGCAGGATGAAGTAGGGGTCGGCGGCCGTCAGGTCGGGGATCCAGAACAGCTTGACCCGATACAGCTCCACCGCGTTGCCCAGCATCGAGTAAAGCGCGAAGTAGATCGGCATCTGGATGAGCAGCGGCAAGCAGCCGCCGACGGGATTTGCCCCGTGCTTGCGGTAAAGCTTGGTCAGCTCCTCCTGGAGCTTGCCCTTGTCGTCGGCGTACTCCTTCTGCAGCTTGTCGATCTCGGGCTTGAGCTTGGCGATCTTCTTCATCGACTGCATGGACTTATGCGACGGGTACAGCGTCAGCAGCTTGACCAGGCAGGTAAGCAAGATGATGGCCAGCGCCCAGTTGTGGACCAGGTTGTTCAGCTGGCGCAGCGTCCACAGCAGCGAACGGACGAGGATCTTCAGCCCGCGCGTGTAGTCAATCGAGCTCGTAAGCCCCGCCGACTGCCCGCTCACCGCCACGTCATCAAGGAGCTCGGGCAGCTTCGGCCCGCCGTACAGCGCCACCTGCAGGTTCGCGGTCTGGTTGGGCTGCAGCGTCTGCGCGGCGAACTCCACACTCGCCTGCAGGGCGCCGTTGTTGTCCGCGCGCGCCTTGCCCAGCTTGTCACCCACCTCGGGGCCGCTCGGCAGCGCCACCGCGAGGATGAAGTACTGCTGGCCGATCGCCAGCCAGCGCATGTTACCGCGCAGGTCGTCGGCGTCGATCTTGTTCTCGCGCAGATTGTCCAGGCTCAGGCTGTAGCGCTTGCCGGCGATGTCCCACAGGACCTCGTTCTGCGGCACGCGCGGCGAGAACATGCTGCCCGCCTTCTGGGTCGGGTCCTGATAGCCCTCAAGCCCCAGCTCGACGTGGTAGCTGACCGGCGTCGCTTTGCGGTTCTGCAGGTCGATCGAGACATCGACCTGAAAGCTGTTCGGGGCGAACATGAAGGTCTTCTGCAGCCGCAGCTCGGCGGTCTCCAGGGCGTAGACGACGCGCTGGCGCTGGTCGGGCAGGACCTCGTTTTTCTCCAGGGTGAAGACTTGCTGCTCGGGAAGCGCCAGGCCGCTGTCGGGCAGCCGCACCAGCAGCGCCGGGCGGTAGCTGTTCATCAGCTGCGACGGCCCATCGCTGATCCGCCGGTCGGCCACCGGCTGGCCATCTTTGAGGACGAGGCGGCGGACCTCGCGGCTGAAGTACTTGGGATCAAGGACTTCGAAGCTGGTGATGCCGGCGCCATGGTTGGTCAGCTCGACGCGGTACATGCCGGAGCGCTCGATGACCGTGCGCTGCTCGGCAGCGAGTGCAGCGGGGGCGGCGGGCGCGGCAGCGGCGGGCGCGGCGGCGCTGGGGGTCGCCGCGCTCGGGGTCGGCGAGCTGGGGCTGGAGGCGCCCGGCCCGATCGAGCTCACGGCCGGGGGTGGTGGCGGCGCCAGCTTGTTGTTCAAGAAGGTCCAGCCGACCAGCACCACAAGACTCAGGCCCACCGCCAGCTGGACCCGTTTTTGATCTTCCATGGAAACCTAGCTCCTCAGCTCAGGCGGATCATAGCCGCCGGGATGAAATGGATGACAGCGAGACAGCCGCGCCAGGGTCATGAGCCCGCCGCGCGGCAGACCGTACCGCAAGACGGCCTGGCGAGCGAACTCCGAGCAAGTAGGATGAAATCGGCACCCCGAGCGCGAGACCACCGTCAGGGCGGGCGAGATCAGCCGCTGATAAACAAAGATCAGGCCAAAGAAGACGGCGCACAGCAGGCGATGGAGACTCGATAGGAGCCAGCGCATGGTAAAAGAGCCTACCTAGAGCGCAGCCGGGAGCAAGCTCCGGCCTCGCCCAAGCAGGGACGGCTTTTCCGCAGCGAGCTCGCAAGGCCGCCCGGCAGCGAGCTTATACGCGAGCCCCGGGCGAGCTCGCCTCTTACACTGCTTGCGCATCTATTGTCTCGTGTCTCGCATCGATTTATCTCTTTCCGGCTCTATTGAGCGGCTCGGGCTAGCGCCGGTTGGGCGAGCTCGGGCGCGACGCCGACCGCCAGGGACAGCCGGCTTCTGGCCCTGGGTTACGCCGCAGCACTGCTGCGCGGCGCTGGCCGCGGTCCATAGCGCCGACAGATCTCGAGGAACTCGCTGCGCGCGCTCTGGAAATCGAGCGCCGCTGCATCGGCCTTGGCCACGATGACCAGCTGCAGCCCTTGCGGGAGGCGATCTTTGTGCAGACGAAAGACCTCGCGCAGCAGGCGCTTGACGCGAGTGCGGACCACTGCCCCGCCCACGCGCTTGGAGACTGTGATCCCAAGGCGCAGCGGCGCTGTGTCATCAAAGAGGGTGAAGGCGATCAAGCTGGCCGTAAATAGCTTGCGACCTTGGGTCTGAATGCCAACGTACTCGGCGCGCTTGCGGATTCGCTCCGCCTTGGGCAAACAGAAACCCATCGGGTCAGGCAACCATTTAGCAATCCAGCGGCAGTTCGGCAACGGTCAGTGGCAGTCCGGCGACGACCAGCGGCAGTCCAGCAGCACCAGCGGCAGTCCAACAATGGCAGATGCGACGCGCAGCAAGATATCCCTGCGCTGGCTGGCAGGAGCGACCGCCTACTTGGCAGCTACTTTTACGGTCAGGCGGGCCCGGCCTTTGCGGCGACGGCGGGAGAGGACGACTCGGCCGCCACGGGTCGCCATACGGGCGCGGAAGCCGTGGGTGCGCTTACGGCGAGTGTTGTGCGGTTGATATGTGCGCTTCACAGCGATCTCCTTGGGTTCAATTATCGACGTCGGTCGTCGAACAAAAGTGTAGCGGGATGGAAAGAGAGAAGACTTGCTTGGTAACAGCTTTTTCCCTGCGCTGTCAAGATCTTAACCGCCGCTGCGCGCAAGCCGGCTGTGTTACGCTGTGAGCGCGATGTCGGCTTTACGGTCTGGCTTGGGTCCTACTGGCTTGGGTCCTACTGGCTTGGGTCCTACTGGCTTTAGTTCTTTTGGTCACGGAATAGAAGGGCCAGCCCGCGGCCCAGGCGGCTGGAGGTTTTGTCGGCGCGGTGGCCGGCTACTTGGCGGTGGCGCACGGCGCGGCCTGCTGCTTGCCCTGGCGCTCGCGGTTGGCTGTGACGAACCGACCGCCGATCTGCGCAGCAGCGTCGAGCTCCTTACCGCCGAGCGCGGTGAAGTCGCCGAGCGGGCCTACCAGCGCATCGAGCGACACGGGCGCACCGCCCTCCCCTACTTGGAGGCGGCGCTGCACCGGGTCGCCCCGCCGGGCCGGCGCAGCGTGGTCATCGCCTTGCGCCGCCTCGCGCTGCCCGAGTCCGCCGCTCTCCTGGCCCACCTTGCCGCCTTCGACGCCGACCCGCAGGTCCGCGCCGAGGCCTACGGGACTCTGGAGTTATGGGCTTCCGACAGCCAACCGACCGCCGCAGCGACCGCCGCCCGCGCCGGCCTGCGCCAGGTCGACGAAGCGCGCAGCACGCCCTGAGCGCTATTCCACGAGCGTAAGCTCAGCGTGCAACCGCGGCGGGCCTGTCGGAAGCTCGACGTCCGCGACCCGCAATCAAATGACCTCATGGCGGATACTGCTGCGGCGCGAAGGGTTATTGGCGCGGCCTGCCGACCTGGCTCGCCCTGCGCGAACCTTCCCGCCTTCGCTGTGCGCCAAGACTTGCGGGAATTTCTATCAAGGCGTGTCGCGCGAGGCGCCGTCGGCCGGGTGGTGGCCGGTGACGACCCTGCCCTCGCCTCGGCCTCGGCGCGACGGCTCGGCGGTGGCCGCCACGTCGTTGGCGATGTGGATGAGGACCACGGTGATGTTGTCGTCCCCGCCGCGCGAGTTGGCGAGGTCGACGAGCAGCTGCGGCACCTCGCGGTACAGGTGCTGGCCGAGGACCTCGGCGAACTCGCTCTCCTCCAGGTAGTTGGACAGTCCGTCGCTGCACAGGAGCAGGCAGTCGCCGGCCTGGATCGGGCAGATCGTGCCGTCGACCTGCACCTCGCGCTCGAAGCCCACCGAGCGGGTGATGATGTGGCGGAACCGCGACTCCTTGGCCTCCTGCTCGGTGAGCAGCCCGGCCTTGACCTGCTCGGCGACCCACGAGTGATCGACGGTGACCTGCTGGACGCGCCCGTCACGGTACAGGTACGCCCGCGAGTCGCCGACATGGGCGATGTAGGCGCGCATCCCGTGGAACAGGACCGCGGTCAGGGTCGTGCCCATACCGGCCAGGTCCGGGTCGCTCTGCGCCGCGTCGAAGATCGCCGCGCCGGTGACGAACATCGCGCGCTGCAGGTGGCCGAGCACCTCGTCGCGGGTCGCCGACTTGCGCGGTGGCACCAGGGCGTCGCGCAGGCGATCGACGGCCATCCGGCTCGCCTTCTCCCCGGCGCGGTGGCCGCCCATGCCATCAGCAACGGCAAATAGTCCGACGCCGCTGGCGATCAGGAAGCTGTCTTCGTTGTGCTGCCGCTTGCGGCCGACATCGGACAAAGCGTACGGAATAAGACGCATGATTAGGACCATTATCATGGCCGCGGGGCCTCCGCGTCTGCCAAAACCGTAGAGGCGGCAGTGCTGCGCGATCCCCGCAGCTGTGGCACGATGCCGCACATGCCCCGCAAGCGACACGTTGACGGCGCCGCGAGCTCCGGCTCAGCGGTGCCCTTTCCGGCCATCGTCCGTCCAGACGCGCGGCCAGGCGACCAGGCAGCCGACCAGGCAGCCGAGCACAGCCTGCCCACGGTCCGCGGCCTGCCGCCTGGCCGCGCTGACGAGCTCCGCCCGAGCCGCGCCGCCCATGAGGACGCCCTGGACGCCGCCCTGCGCCCGCGCAGCTTCGACGAGTACATCGGCCAGCACCGGGTGGTCGACAACCTGCGCATCTTCGTCGAGGCGGCGCGGCGGCGCGGCGAGGCGCTCGACCACGTGCTCTTCTGCGGGCCGCCGGGCCTCGGCAAGACCACCCTTGCCCACCTCATCGCGGGCGCCCTGGGGGTGGGCATCCGGCCGATCGGCGCCCCGGCGATCGAGCACAAGGGCACCCTGGCCAGCTACCTCACCGGCCTCGGCGAGCGCGAGGTCCTGTTCATCGACGAAATCCACCGCCTGCAGCCGATCGTCGAGGAGTACCTGTACCCGGCGATGGAGGACTACCGGCTGGAGATCCCGGTCGGCGACGGGCCGGCGGCGCAGCTCATCGCGATGACCCTGCCGCGCTTCACCTTGGTGGGAGCGACGACGCGCACGGGGCTGCTCACCTCGCCGCTGCGCGATCGCTTCGGCATCGTGCTGCGGCTTGACTACTACACCCCGGACGAGCTGGCCGAGATCGTACGCCGCTCGGCGCAGCGGCTGAAGATCGAGATCAGCCCGCGCAGCTGCCTGACGATCGGCAAGCGGGCCCGCGGCACGCCGCGCATCGCCAACCGCCTGCTGCGCCGGGTCCGCGATTTCACCGAGGTCGAGCACACCGGCGCCATCGAGGAGCCGCACTGCGGGGAGTGGCTCACCCGGCTGGGCGTCGACGACCTGGGGCTTGACGACATGGACCGCGCGCTCTTGCGCACCATCATCGACCGTTTCGACGGCGGGCCGGTGGGCATCGAGTCGCTGGCGGCGGCGGTCTCCGAGGAATCGGACACCATCGAGGACGTCTACGAGCCCTACCTCATCCAGGAGGGCTTCGTCGCCCGCACCCCGCGCGGCCGGGTGGCGACGCGGCGGGCCTACGAGCACCTCGGCCTGCCGATGCGCGCCGGCAACACCCCGCACGCTCCCATCCAGCCCAAGCTTTTCTGATGCTCTACACGGCCGGGGCGACGAACCGCTCGGGCTTCAGCCGGGGCGCGGTTTAAGGCTGACCGGGGGCTGGAAGGGCGAGGCCGAACTGCCGCTGCACCGCCAGCGCCGCGCCGCGGATGTCGGGGGCGCGGTTGATCGCCGAGATGATCGCGACTGCATGCGCTCCGGCGGCGATGAGCTCGGGCACGCGCTCGGGGGTGATGCCGCCGATCGCGACCACGGGGATGGGCGAGCGGGCGCACACGGCACGCAGTCCCTCGATGCCGACGACGGGGTCGGGGTTGTGCTTGGAGGTCGTGGCGAAGATTGGACCAAAGCCGATGTAGTCGGCGCCCTGGGCGATCGCAGCGGCGGCCTGGGACTCGCTGTGGGTGGACACGCCGATGAGGAAGCCCGGCGGACAGCACCGCCGCGCCGCGGTCAGCGGCAGATCGTCCTGGCCCAGGTGGACGCCATCGGCGCCGCCGGCCAGCGCGACATCCAGGCGATCGTTGACGATGAGCAGGGTGCCCGGCGGCCTGTGCAGCCGCACCTCGTCGAGCACGGCGAGCAGCAGGGCGGCGCTGGCGTCTTTCAAGCGCAGCTGCAGCACGCCGACGCCGGCGGCGAACAGGGGGGCGTAGATGTGTCGCGGGAGGGGGGCCGGAGGGGGGGAGGCGCCGGGGACGCCCGGACCGCCAGGGTTGGCGGTCGTCAGGTCGAGCATCCCGTAGAGCCCGCGCGGCAGCGGGGTCGGCATCGGCAGGGCTCTATTCGTCGCTCAGATGGCTCTTGCCGATCTTGCGGATCTCGGTGCTGGCGTTGAGCGACTGCACCCACGCCTTGTCGAACGACTCCAGGTCGTCCTTTTTGGACTCTTTGTTCATCTTGCGGAAGCAGCTGCCCCAGGCCTGGGCGATGCGGTCGAAGTCGGCGGCGAACTTGTTGAAGGTCCCCTTGAACGTCCCGGGGGCCTTGGGCGGGGCGTCCTGGGCCTCGGGGATGCAGGTGTCGCGCACCTTGGCGAGGAAATCCATGTCGACGGTCTGGCCCTTCTTGGCGATGCACTTGCTGGCGAGGAACTCGAGCAGCGCCTGCCCGTCCTTGAGCTTGTCGATGTCGGGCACCGCGCAGTGGAGGAACTTGTCGTAGCGCCACGCGTCGGGGTCGGCCTTGTTGACGTTGGCGGTGGTGCTCCAGGTCTCGCCGGCCTGGATGATCTTCTGCTCGCGCAGCTTGGTATCGACGCGCTTGGGGGCGCCCTCGGCCCAGGTGTTGATGGTGTTGGCCAGGCCGGCCAGCGCCTTGCCGTAGTCGTCGAGCGCGGTCTTGTACTCCTCGGGGGCCGGCGGGCTGAAGTCGTTGACGTTCTTGGCCGCCTTGAGCGCCTTGGGCACGCAGTCGCCGGTCACCTTGGCCGGGAACTCCTTGGGATCGGTGAACAGCGCGCTCTCGACCGAGGCGTTGAGCTGCTCGGGCGCGTTGAACCGCCGGCCGTCGCCGTCCTTGCCGAACATGCAGCGCCAGAACAGGTTCACCTGGCTCTTCTCGTACTCGGCGAACTGCTCCATGAAGGCCACGTGGAGCTTGCGCTTGTTGCGCTTCTGCACCTCGCGGGCGCCAAAAAGTCCCAGCACGGCCAGCACCGCGATGCCGATCGCCAGGTACACCGGCCAGGGCAGGCCCTTGGCCTTCAGCTCCGCGCCCGGCTCGCCAAAACCACCATGTCCACCGTCAAGATCACTCATGGGCCTCATCTTTGATCGAGGGTGCATGCCTTGTGAAGAGTCTTTGCGCAGCGCCGGCCCAGGCGCCCCTTTCTGCAGACGAACGCGCGGCTCGGGTAGCGCCCCGAAGTCCCAGAAACCCCGGCCATCGCCACTGCCCGTAGACACTTCCGCGACGCCGCGGCACACTCGGCTCAGCGGGCCTGGGACGCGCGTCGCGGCTCGCGCCGGGCGTGAGCGGCAGAAAAACAGGCACTTGCACCACCAGGCACTTCACCCAAGGGCAGGCACATGAGGCACCCCTCGTCCGGGCCGCGGATCGGCACCAGCATCTCTTGCAGGCTGATGGTGGTGTCTTGGCTGGCGGTGGGCACCCTGGCCGTGGTTGCCGCGACCTGCCCGCCGGCCGCGGCCCGGCCGCTGCGCCAGCCGCTTGTCCATTCGCTGCTGCACGAGCTGGCGCAGCTGGAGTCGCTCAGCGCCGAGCGCGACGACCAGGGCGCGGCGCAGCTCATCGCCCAGCAGACTGCGGCCAGCCGCCTGGCGCTGCTGCGGGTGCTCGGTGGCACGCTCTCTGTCGAAGACGGGCTGCGCGCCACTGCGGCCAGCCTGACCGCGATCAGCGGCCTCCACCAGCGCGCGACCGACCGCGATGCCGAGGTCCGCTCGCGTGTAAGTGACAGCCTCGAGCGCCTGCGCCTGCATGTCGAGCAGGCCCTTGGCCAGCCTGCGCTTTATGGGGGACAGCCTGGTTCTTACGCTCCGCCGGGTTCTTACGCTCCGCCGGGGGTGCAGCCGGGGCAGCAGCAGCAGCAGCAGCCGGGGCCGCCGGCGCCGATTGGCAAGGCGGAGTTCAACGGGCTGCTGAAGCAGCTGCAGCGCCTGTCTTTCAGCGACGAAAAGCTCAACCTGGCCCGCACCACGGTGAGCAGCGGCTACGCCTTTACCTGCGAGCAGGTCGGCCAGCTGATGCGCACCTCGGCGTTCGGCGACGATCAGGTCAAGATCGCGGCCACCCTGTACCCGCGCATCATCGACCCGCAAAACTTCATCCAGCTGACCTCAATTTTGACCTTTGAGAGCGACCGCCAGAAGCTGCGGCAGCTCGTTGGCCGCTGACCGCGCGGCTTTGATGGAGGAAAGATCATGAAAGCTCGTAAAATCATCATCGCTAGCCTCACCCTGGCCGGACTAGGTGCCCTCGGCGCCCCGGCGCAGGCGCAGCAGGCCCAGGGCA